>NZ_JBSFMM010000071.1:0-48788 GCF_053599555.1 Streptomyces sp. NPDC000941 | reverse complement strand
CGCGGTGACGACCTGCACCTCCACCCGCCCCGGCTCCACATCCACCGGCACCGGCACGGTCAGCACGGTGTCGGTCGGGTTGCTGAAGCCCCCGGCGACCGGCACCAGCGGCACCTGGACGTGCACCGCCCCGATCCGTACGACCATACGGGCGAGCCGGTCCGGCTCCTCCGCCCCCGGGGGTACGAAGCCGCTGCCGCGGATCTCGATGTCGTCCCCGGTGCGGATCGGCGCGTCCCGGTCGAAACCGCCCTCCTCGGGCCGGACCCGGACCACCGAGAGCACCGTGGGCCGACCGCCCTCCGTGTACTTCCCGGCCAGGTACATCAGCACCGAGACGGCGGCCAGCAGCGCCAGGCCCCAGGGCAGTTCGGGCAGCCGCTGCGGCTCGCGCGCCAGCCGCACCGCGGCAAAAACCAGCACGACCGCCTGCACCACCACGTACTGCGCGTCCGCCAGGCTGCCGCGGCCCGCGTCGTCGGTCAGCAGATCCGCGGCGCGCGGCCGCAGCGCCCGGACCTTCTGCAGCCGCTGCGCCCGCACCCGCGCCGCCACCACGAGCCGGGCCGCGACCGCGGCCAGGCAGGCCAGGGCGGTGACGGTGAGCAGCCCTGCGGCGCCGCCCGGGGCCAGCCCGTCGGCCGTACGCTCCCCCGCCTCCCCCGCCTCCCCCGCCTCCGGGGCGAAGGCCAGCTCGACCGCGAGCATCAGCACCGCGAAGACCGCGAACAGCAGCCACGCGGCGGCCACGGCGCGCGAGGTGGACAGGCGGTTGTCCTCGCCGACGAGCGGGGCAAGCGGGCCGCCGCTGCCGCGGTGCAGCAGGGCGGCGAGCGTCAGCAGCCCGGCCGCGAGCAGCGCGACGGTCAGCGAGGCCGTACGCGCCGCCGACCAGCCCGCGCCGACCGCCGTGGCCAACTGCCCGATCAGCAGCGCCCCGACCGCGCCCCACACCACGTACAGCGTGCGCCGCCGCACCGCCCCGCCCCATACGAAGCTCTCGGCGCGGCCGGTGTCCCAGGTCGTCCGGGCCGCCTGCGTCAGCTCGTCCGACACCCACTGCCGGGATGCCTCGGCGGAGTGCGCGAGCGCCGCGGGCAGGCCCTCCCCGGCCGCGAACCGGTCACGCAGGGCCAGGAACGCGGCCACCGCCCGCCGGTGCCCGTCCCGGGCGCATTCGCCGCACTCGCATCCGCTGTGCGTATGGCGCGTATGGCGCTCTGCCGTCGTGGCGTCTTCCGCCGCTTTCACCGCCACGAGGGCTCCGCTCGTCGTTCTCCCGGGTCAGTCGGCGCTCTGGTCCCAACTGACATGTCTTGACAGGGGATTGTGCCGTAAGTCGGGGGGTCTCAGCTCAGCAGGTCCGGCTCACCGCGGGTGATCTGCTGGTACAGAGGTTGATAGTTGATCCAGGCGACGAGATCGGTGCCCAGCTGCTCACGGGTCTGCACCGCGTTCTTGTAGTCGATCAGGACCGGCTTGCCCGCGGCCTTCGCGGCCAGCTGCACCTGGCAGGAGCGCTCCATCGCGATGAACCACCAGGCGGCCGCGTCGACCGAGTCGCCGACCGTCAGAAGTCCGTGATTGCGCAGGATGACGGCCTTACGGGGGCCGAGCGCGGCCGCGATGGCCCGCCCCTCCGCCTCGTCCACGACCACGCCCGTATAGCGGTCGTAGAGCGCGTGGTCCTCGAAGAAGGCGCAGACGTCCTGGGTGATGGGTTCGAGCAGTTCACCGAGCGCCGACAGGGCGCGGCCGTGCACCGAGTGGCAGTGTGCGACGGCCACGACCTCCGGCCGCGCCTGATGCACGGACGAGTGAACGACAAACGCCGCCTGGTTGACGTGGTGGCGCCCCTGGACCACCCGGCCCGCCTGGTTGACGAGGATCAGATCGCTGACAGTGATGTGGCGGAAGGACATCCCGAAGGGGTTCACCCAGAAGCAGTCGGTGAACTCCGGGTCCCGCGCGGTGATATGGCCCGAGACCCCCTCCTCGAACCCGTACCGCCCGAAGAGGCGCAGGGCGGCGGCCAGCCGCTCCTTGCGGTGGCGCCGCTCGTCCGCCGGCGAGGCGTGCTGCGGCGGCAGGGTGAAGTGCAACTGGTCGGTGGGGATCGGCTCCGGTATCGGCGGCATCGGCGGCTCACTCCTTGGCGCACTGCTGCTCTCAGGGCTCGGAGCGGAAGCTACCTGGGGGTAGCCAGCTACTGGCCGACGAGTGTGCGTAAGGTCGTTTTAGCTCGATCGTGTGATGGTCGGCTTCCGGGGTTGCGGTGTTCCCTGCTGAGCAGAGTAGCGTGAACTCGCGATCTGGGACGCCGGGTTCGGTGCCAGCGTGCGGGGCCCCTGCTCCACCGGAGTGATGGTTCAGGGCCTCCCCGTCGCCCCTGGCCGAGCCCACAGGCCAGGTCGCATAGGGAACCGGCCTCCCGGGATCGGACCACGGACAGGATCCGTGTCGCCGCCCCGGGGTCGAGTACGCCGGGGACCAGTGCACCCAAGATCGTTCGGGGTGTGCCAGTGCATGGGCACTGCTCAGGAGCGGTATCACAGGACGCCAGAGCCGCGTCCTCTCTTCAGGGCTCGTTCGCCGAGCGAACCCGTACACGCTGACGCCGCCGCCCGCTGGAACGGGGCGACGGCGTCAGCGTGTACGGGGAAGCGGGCTGGGGTCACTCCCACTCGATGGTGCCCGGGGGCTTGCTGGTGATGTCCAGGACCACGCGGTTCACCTCGTCGACCTCATTGGTGATCCGGGTCGAGATCCGCGACAGCACGTCGTACGGCAGCCGCGACCAGTCCGCGGTCATCGCGTCCTCGGAGGAGACGGGGCGCAGCACGATCGGGTGGCCATACGTACGGCCGTCGCCCTGCACGCCCACCGAGCGCACATCCGCGAGCAGCACCACCGGGCACTGCCAGATGTCCCGGTCCAGGCCCGCGGCGGTCAGCTCCTCGCGCGCGATGGCGTCGGCCTCGCGCAGCAGGTCCAGGCGCTCCTTGGTGACCTCGCCGACGATACGGATGCCCAGGCCAGGGCCCGGGAAGGGCTGGCGCTGGACGATCTCGTCCGGGAGCCCGAGCTCCTGGCCGACCATCCGCACCTCGTCCTTGAACAGCCGGCGCAGCGGCTCGATCAGCTTGAACTCGAGGTCGTCGGGAAGCCCGCCCACGTTGTGGTGGGACTTGATGTTGGCGGTGCCGGTGCCGCCGCCGGACTCCACCACGTCCGGGTAGAGGGTGCCCTGCACCAGGAACTCCACGGCCGGGCCCTCATCTGCGATGATCTCGGCCTGGGCCTGCTCGAAGACCCGGATGAACTCCCGGCCGATGATCTTCCGCTTCTCCTCGGGGTCGGACACCCCGGCGAGCGCGGTCAGGAAGCGCTCCTCGGCGTCGACGACCTTCAGCTGGACGCCGGTGGCCGCGACGAAGTCCTTCTCGACCTGCTCGGACTCGCCCTTGCGCATCAGGCCGTGGTCCACGTACACGCAGGTCAGCTGGTCGCCGATGGCCCGCTGGACGAGGGCGGCGGCGACGGCGGAGTCCACGCCGCCGGACAGGCCGCAGATCGCGCGCTTGGTGCCGACCTGCTCACGGATGGCGGCGACGGTCTCCTCCACCACATTGCTGGTGGTCCAGCTCGGCTCGATCCCGGCGCCCCGGTAGAGGAAGTGCTCCAGCACCTGCTGCCCGTGGGTGGAGTGCATCACCTCGGGGTGGTGCTGCACGCCGTACAGCTTCTTCTCGTCGTTCTCGAAGGCCGCGACCGGCACCACGTCGGTGGAGGCGGTGACGGTGAAGCCCTCGGGGGCGGCCGAGCAGGCGTCGCCGTGCGACATCCACACGGTCTGCTCGGCCGGGGTGCCCTCGAAGAGCGTGGAGCCGGGCTTGCTGACGGCCAGCTGCGTACGGCCGTACTCACGGGCCCCGGTGTTGTCGACGGTGCCGCCGAGCGTGGTGGCCATCAGCTGGAAGCCGTAGCACATGCCGAAGATCGGCACCCCGGCCTCGAACAGCGCGCGGTCGACGGTGGGCGCACCCTCCGCGTACACCGACGAGGGGCCGCCGGAGAGGATGATCGCCCTCGGCTTCTTGGCGAGCATTTCGGCCACCGGCATGGTGGACGGGACGATCTCGCTGTAGACCCGGGCCTCGCGGACGCGACGGGCGATGAGCTGGGCGTACTGCGCGCCGAAGTCGACGACCAGGACGGTGTCGGGGGCGGCAGCAGGGGACGCTGATGGCACTTCGGCGGCCTTCCGGCGGAGGTTGCGGTGTTTCTGGGGGTTGGACCATCGATTCTAACGGGCTCGCCATCACGACTTTCCTGGCACGTTTCCGCGCGCATTCCGCCCGCATTCCCGGCACTTTGCGCGCCCGCGCCGTCACGCGCCGTCACCCGTACGCCGCGTGACCAGGCCGTGAGCCGCTTCGTTGAGCCCGTTGTCCGCGCCAGCCAGGAGCGGCCCGGAAGTATCCACGCGTGGCTCAGATCCGCCGAAGCGATGAGACGCGGCCCCCTGCGGTGATTCAGGCGGCGCGTCGTGGGACCTCGCCTCGGCGAGGTGACCGGTCAGCAGGGGACAGCAGCCCGGTCACCACCCCAAAGAACGGTCGGCCCCCGGGACGCCTGGGGCCGACCGTATCCGGTCGAAACGGTTGCGCCGGAAGCGCCACATCCACCACGATGCACGGAGGGAAGACACCCCCGGACCTCCCTACCGTCATTGGTCCGACCACGCGGGCGTACGCCCCCTCTTGTATCGCCGCTGCACCGCCGCGCTCCACCCGAAAGCGCACCGCGCGCACGCAGCCGCACGACTCGCAGGCGTACGACTCAAAAGCACACTGCCCCTCAAAAGCACACTGCCCCGAAAGACCGGCGGCACCCAAAGCCAGCGGCGCTCCCCCCGGCGCCGCCCTTCAGCACCGGCGCTGCCCTGACGCCGGTGCTGACCGCCTAGGGCCCCGGGGACGCCCGCCCCGCGCGGGCGCCCCCGGGGCCCTTCGCGCTCCCCTCGCGCGGCGCCTCTGGACCCGTGACCTTGATCGGGTTTTTCTGTGACCATTCCGTGAGCAACTTCGAGCGCAACCTTTCGGTCGGCTGACCGGTCATGTACGTGCAAACGCACGGCCAGACCGCGCCCCCACCGCGACGGCCTTCCACCGCGTGCCGCTGGCGACCAGCGGCACGGACGGACCAGAAGAGGTCTTCATGAAGCTTCGCCGCGCCCTGGCGACCGCCGCAGCGACGGCCGCCATAGTCCCCGCCGCGCTGCTGGCGGCGCCCGCTGCCTTTGCGGAGGAGACGCCGTCGGCCGACCCGACCACCAGCGTCACCCCGACCGCCGACCCCTCGGAGACCACTGCGCCGACCGGGACCCCGACGGACGGGCCCACGCCGACCGACGAGCCGACGGACACCAAGCCGCCGACCACCCCGCCCACCACGGACACCCCGACGGACACCAAGCCGCCGACCACTCCGCCCACCACCGACACCCCGACGGACACCAAGCCGCCGACCGATGAGCCGACGGACGAGCCGACGCCGGGTGACGACTGCAACGACGACGGGTCGTACGAAGAGAACCCGGACCTCACCACCACCATCACCGGCCTGCCGTCGAAGGTCGTGGCGGGCAGCGGTTTCCACAGCTTCAAGTTCCAGGTCAAGAACGACTCGGACAAGTCCCTCAAGCGCGTGGACTTCGGCGTCTTCGCCGGCACCGCGGACTCCAAGCACCCCGACGGCACCGGCAAGTTCCTGACGCTGCAGTACAAGGACCCGGACACCGGTGCCTGGACGTCGATCTCCACCGACGAGAACGACCCGGGCGCGGGCTACATCGGCTACACCGACGTACGCGCCCACGAGACCATCGCCCTCGACATGCGGCTGAGCGTGTCCGCCAAGGCCCTCGGTGACGGCTTCGGCTACGCGCTCACCTTTGGTGTCTACACGGACGACGAGGGCAACTGCGTCTTCTCGACCGGCGACTACTACGAGTTCGACGTGCTCCCGGCCGGCTCGAAGCCCGGCCACATCCCGCCGGCCGAGCCCAAGCCGGAGCCGCAGGGCGGCAAGAAGCCCCTGCCCAAGCCGGTGGGCGACACGAAGATCAACCCCAAGGGCTCCCTCGCCGAGACCGGCTCCTCCTCCGCGCTGCCGACCATCGCCGTGATCGGCGGCGTCGCGATGGCCGCGGGCGCGGGCGCGGTGTTCGTGGTGCGCCGTCGCCGCAGCGGTGGCGTGGCCGCGTAACGACGCCATGACAGCAGCCTGACGGCGTGACGGCGTGAGCCGACGGGCCATGACGAAGGGGTCGCCCCGGAGGGGGCGGCCCCTTCACACATGTGCGGCTGCACCGGTGGGATGGCGAGGCCCGGCGGCGGTGAGGGCCCATAAGAGCCGCGACGCCCCTCAGGAGTCGGGGCCGTCGATCCGGACGGCGACGCCGTCGAGGATCAGTTCCAGCCCGAGCGAGAAGTCCGCGTCGGCGATCGCCGCATCGGGAGTGTCCGACGGCGGCGCCTCGAACAACGTCGAGGAGAACAGCCGGGCCGTCTCGGGGAAGCGTTCGGGCTCGACGAGCCGCACCAGCGCGCGACCGTATTCGCGCTCGGCGTCGGCCTGCCCCTGACCCTCGGCCCTGCCCTCGGCGAGTTCGCTGTACTGCCGAACCGACTGGACCACGTAACCGCTGATCAGCGATAGGACGCCAACCTTGTGCGCCCAGTCGAGGCGGGTGCCGGACAAGATCGCCAGAGCGGCCTCCATCCAGGCGATCTGGTTCGGCCCGGAGGGTGGTCCGGAGGTGGGCACGCGCGTCAGCCACGGCCGGCGCCGGAAAACCGCGCGCTGCGCGAAGGCCCAGCCGCGCAGCCCTTCGCGCCAGTCGTCGGTGTCCATGGCCGGCGGTGCACCCAGGGCGGAGTCGGCCATGAGCGTGAGCAACTCGTCCTTGGATCCGACGTACCGGTAGAGCGACATCCCCGTGAAGCCGAGGCTCTTGGCGACCTTGGGAAGCGTCACACCGCCGAGCCCGTCGCGGTCGGCGATTTTCACCGCCGCGGCGACGACCAGGTTGACGTCGAGGACCGCGGGCCGCCCGAGACGCGAGGACTCCGAGATCCCCCACAGCCGGCGAAGCGCCGCCGGAATGAAGTCCTCGCTGGTCATGGCTCCCTCGTTCGCCCCGGATGCTGAGGCCCATCATGCCAGACCCAGTGCGCCTGTCGTATTTAGTATGCCCGTGATACTTTCTCTCAGAAACTAAAGCGCAGGATCTCGGGGAGAGGGACGAACGTGAGCGCTGACACCGCACCGCGGACATCAAGAGGGCGAGGGCCGGTACGGCGCGCCGAACGCGCCCTCGCGCCGGACCTGGCCCGGGGAGCGATGCTGCTGATCATCGCGCTGGCCAACGTCGCCGGAGTCGTCTTCGCCGGTGAGCCCGGCCTCGACACCACGCCAGAAGGCGCCGACCGCGGCCTCAACTTCGCGCTCTTCGAGCTCGTCCACGCCCGCGGGTACCCGGTCTTCGCCGTGATGTTCGGCTACGGCCTCGTCCAACTCGCCCGCCGCCAGGACGCCTCCGGCGCCACGCCGAAGCAGGTCCGTTCGGTGCTTTTACGCCGCAACCTGTGGCTCGTCGCCTTCGGGTTCGTGCACGCCACCTTGCTGTACTACGGCGACTTCCTCGGCGCCTACGGGATCGTCGGGATCGTGATGACCCTGGTGCTACTGCGCCGCGGCGACAGGTTCCACCGGACCGCGCTGGTGCTCTGGGCTCTGTCCGCGGTCGAGGTCCTGGTCATCGGCGCCATCGTGGTGAGCGGCATCGGAGGTTCGGGCGGGTCGGCCCCGCTGCCGTCGGGCCACGTCGACTCCCTCGCCGCGCCCGACTACCTCGCATCCGTGCTGGATCGCCTCGGCGAATGGCCGATGCACACGCTGACCGTCCTGCCCTTCATCATCATCACGTGGCTGGGCATGTGGGCCGCCCGCCGTCGCGTCCTCGAGGAACCGGCCCGCCACAAGACCCTGCTCAAGTGGACCGCCGTCCTTGGACTCGGCGTCGCCATCGCCGGAGGTCTCCCGGCCGCTCTGGTCGGCGCCGGATGGCTGCACGTCGACGAGTCGGCCGCCGGCCTGATGATGATGCTCCACGGCGCCAGCGGCATGTTCGCCGGCCCGGGTTACGTAGCCGGCTTCGGCCTGATCGCCATGCGGGCCACCCGGCCCGGCCCCGTCGTCGGCGCGCTCTCGGCCCTGGGCCGGCGCTCCCTGTCGGGATACCTGTTCCAGTCGGTGGCCTGGCTGGTCCTCCTGGCACCCTTCACGCTCGCCCTCGGCGACCGTTTCGGCAGCCCCACCGTGACCGGTCTGACCATCGCGGTGACCGTCTGGCTCATGACCGTATCGGTCGCCCGCCTGCTCGACAAACGCGACCAGGCCGGCCCCGCCGAGATCGTCCTGCGCCGCCTCACCTACGGGCCGCGGGCATGATCGGCGCGGCCCGAAACGGCCCCCGCCGGCCGGCTCGTGGCCGCGGGCGCGGTGTTCGTCGTGCGTGACGGGCGTGCGCGCGGTTACTCCTCACGCAGGTTCCGAACACGGCATCTGAGCCCTGGTGCACCACTGAACTTCCCGTCCACCGTGACCAGGTCCGCCCCCAGCGTCTCCGCCAGCGCCACATACGACGCGTCGTACAGCCACATGTTGTGCCGCAGCTCCCAGATCCGCGGCAGGAACGGCACGTGGTCGTACCTCGTCAGGTTGATGGCGCCGAGCAGCTCCAACGCCCGCTTGCCCTCGTCCGCCGGAAGTTTCCTCCCTCGCACGAGGCCACGCAGCGTCGAAGCGCACTCAAGATCGACGGCAAACGGCGCCGCCAGCCGTTCGCCGAAGGTGACCACGCGCACCTTCTCCGCGACGGCATCCGCGCCGACCAGGAACTCGACCAGCGCTGAGGTGTCCAGCACGATCACTGGCGGGCCTCACGCATCTCGGCGATCGCCTCCACCACATCGTCCGCCGTGACCGCCGAGCGCGCCGCGATCGTACGCGCCCGGTCAGCTGCTTCCTCGGGGGGGAGCGCCGCCGCCTCGCCGTCCAGCAGCTGCCGGACGTACGCCTGCAGCGACTGCCCGGCCCGCGCCGCACGGACCTTGAGTGTGGTCAGCGTGTCCTCGGAGATCTCCCGTACATGAATGGTAGCCATGCAAGCATTATGCAAGCATGGCTAGCAGCATGAACCAACTGTCGGGGCGGTGCGCCGCAGCGAGCTCAGCCGTTGACGAAGGTGAGGCTGGTCGCGTCGTAGCGGGTGCCCGCGATCTGCTCCGACGGGGCCGCGGCCTCGATCGCGGCAAGGTCCTCGGCGGACAGCTCGACGTCCAGGGCCGCGATGTTCTCCTCCAGATACCGCTGCCGCCGGGTGCCGGGGATCGGCACCACGTCGTCGCCCTGGTGCTGGACCCAGGCCAGGGCGAGCTGACCGGCGGTGACCCCCTTCGCCTCGGCCAGCTCGTTCAGCTTCGCGACGATCGCCAGGTTCCGTTCGAGGTTGCCGTCGGCGAAACGCGGCTGGGTCCGCCGCATATCGGTCTCCTCCAGCCCCTCGACCGAGGTGTACCGGCCGGTGAGGAAGCCGCGTCCGAGCGGGGAGAACGGGACGAGGCCGATGCCGAGCTCACGGCAGACCGGGGCGATCTCCACCTCCAGGTCGCGGGTCCACAGCGACCACTCGCTCTGCAGCGCGGCGATCGGGTGCGCCGCATGCGCCCGCCGGATGGTCTGCGCACCGGCCTCGGACAGCCCCAGGTGGCGGACCTTACCGGCCCGCACCAGCTCGGCCATGGCGCCGACGGTCTCCTCGATCGGCACCTGCGGATCGACCCGGTGCTGGTAGTAGAGGTCGATGTGGTCGACCCCGAGCCGGCGCAGCGACGCCTCGCACGCCTGCCGCACATAGGCGGCGTCGCCGCGGATATGGGTGGGCTCGCCCAGGCGGTTGGCGAAGCCGAACTTCGTGGCCAGCACCACCTCGTCACGGCGCCCGGCGATGGCCCGTCCGATCAGCTCCTCGTTGTGCCCGACGCCGTAGAAGTCGGAGGTGTCCAGCAAGGTCACCCCGAGGTCGAGGGCGCGGTGCAGCGTCGCGATCGACTGCTCGTCGTCGGCGGCGCCGTAGGCGTGGCTCATGCCCATGCACCCCAGGCCCTGTGCGGAGACCGCCAGTTCGCCGAGGTGCCGGATGGAAACGTTGGTCATGCCGCTTGGCCTCCTGGGCTCGGAACCGTCTGCCCAGGACACTAGGAGCTGAAGCACGCTCCAGGTCAAACGATTTTGACGCCGTCGGCCGGAATCAGCAGCCGGGCGGACGGGAGTGACAAGGTCTAGTGTCGGCCCATGGAACATCGTCAACTCGGCCGCAGCGGCCTGATGGTCAGCGAGATCACGTACGGCAACTGGCTGACCCATGGGGAGTCGGTCGGCAGGGACGCGGCCCTGGCGTGTGTGCGGGCGGCGCTCGACTGCGGTGTCACGACCTTCGACACCGCCGACGTCTACGCCCAAGGCGCCGCGGAAGAGCTGCTCGGAGAGGCGCTTGGCGGGGTGCGGCGCTCGTCGGTGGAGATCGCCACCAAGGTCTGCCTGCCGACCGGGGACGGCCCCAACGACCGCGGCCTGTCCCGTAAGCACGTCATGGAGTCCTGCCATGCCTCGCTGCGCCGGCTGGGGACGGACTACGTCGACCTCTACCAGGCGCATCGGTTCGACGAGCGGACGCCGCTGGAGGAGACGCTTGTCGCCTTCGACGACCTGGTGCGGCAGGGCAAGGTGCTCTACATCGGGGTGTCCGAGTGGACGGCGCCCCAGATCGAGGCCGCGCTGCGGATGGCCGGGGAGCTCGGGCTGCGCAGCCGGATCGTGTCGAACCAGCCGCAGTACAACATGCTGTGGCGGGTCATCGAGCCCGAAGTCCTTCCGCTGTGCCTGCGGGAAGGCATCGGCCAACTTGCCTTCCAGCCGCTGGCGCAGGGCGTGCTCACCGGCAAGTACCGCCCCGGCCAGGCTCCCCCGGAAGGCTCCCGCGCCACCGCGTCGGGCCGGGCCCCGAGGTTCGTCAGCCGGGTGCTCGGCAGCGGTCTGCTGGAGCGGGTGGCGGGGCTGCGTCCGGTCGCCGAGGACGCCGGGCTGTCCATGGCCCAGCTCGCGATCGCCTGGGTGCTGCGGCAGCCGGGGGTCTCGGCCACCGTCATCGGTGCCTCGCGGCCCGAGCAGGTGACCGAGAACGCCACGGCGGCCGGTGTGCGCCTGGAGGACGAGGTGCTGGAGCGCGTCGACAAGGTGCTCGGCGAGATGGTCGATCGCGACCCGTCGAAGACCGCGCGCATGATGGCGGTCGAACCCGACTGGCGCGCCGAGCTCGACGGGTCCGCCGCCAACTGAGACAGGCCGACCGCCGCCGGCGCGCCTAGTCGGCGGCGGCGGGCGGCACCTTCGGGACCGGGAGCAGGGGGAGCTTCAGGGCGCCGAAGGCGTCCTCGGGGACGGCGGGGGCCGTAGGCGCGACCGGGGACAGGCGCTGGTACGGGGCGCCCTGGGGTGGGCGTGGGTCGGGGGTGCCCTTGTTGGGCCAGAGGGACATGGCGCGCTCCGCCTGGGCCGTGATGGTCAGGGACGGGTTGACGCCGAGGTTCGCGGTGACCGCCGCGCCGTCCACGACGTGGATGCCCGGGTGCCCGTACAGCCGGTGGTACGGGTCGATCACGCCATGGTCGGGGTCCGTGCCGATCGGGCAGCCGCCGAGGAAGTGGGCGGTGAGCGGGGTGCCCATCAGTTCGCCGACGTTGCTGCCCGCGAAGCCGTTGATGGACTCGGCGAGGTGGCGGGCGGCCTCGGCGCCCTCGGGGATGTGGTCCGGGTTGGGCTCACCGTGCCCCTGCCTGGCGGTGAGCAGACCCTTCCCGATCCCCTTCGGCTTGCGGTAGGTGGTGAGCGAGTTGTCGTGGGTCTGCATGACCAGGCCGATGATGGTGCGCTCCGACCAGCGGCGGTTGGACATCGAGCGCATCGCGAGCGTCGGATGCCGGAGGTTGGCCCCCAGGAACCGCAGCCAGCGCGGCAGTCGGCCGCCGTCGGGGATCTGCAGGACGGACAGCAGCCCCATCGCGTTGGAGCCCCTGCCGTAGCGGACGGGTTCGATGTGGGTGGTGTCGTCGGGGTGGATGGAGGAGGTGATCGCCACGCCGCGGGTGAAGTCGGCCCGCTCCCGCGCCGGGTGGACCTTGCGGTAGCGGCGGTCCGAGGTCTGTGCGCCGACCAGGGCCTCGGAGTTGGTGCGGGTGAGCATGCCGAGCCGGTCGGAGATCCGGGGCAGCAGGCCCTTGTCCCGCATGGTGTGCAGCAGCGTCTGGGTGCCGTACGTCCCGGCGGCCAGTACGACCTGGCGGGCGCGCAGCGCGCGCGGCGGGCTCTTGCGGCGGCGGTCCTTGCGGCGGCGGCTCTTGCTGCGGCGGTCGGTGGGGACGGTGGTGACCCGGTAGCCGCCGCGCCGGTCCTCGCTGATGGCCACGACGGTGGTCATGGGGTGGACGGCGGCGCCGGCCCGCTCGGCGAGGTGGAGGTAGTTCTCGTTGAGGGTGTTCTTCGCGCCGTGGCGGCAGCCGGTCATGCATTCGCCGCATTCGGTGCAGGCCCGGCGGGAGGGGCCCACGCCGCCGAAGTACGGGTCGGGGACGCGCTCCCCCGGCGCCGCCGTGGTCGTGCCGTCCGCGTCGTCGCCGTCCCCGAAGAAGACCCCCACCGGCGCCATATGGAAGCTCTCGCCCGCCCCCATCCGCTCGGCGGCGGCTTTCAGATGCTCGTCGGAGGGGGTCATGGTCTTGTTCAGGCGCGCCCCAAGCATCCGCCGCGCCTGGTCGTAGTACGGGGTGAGCTCCGCCCGCCAGTCGGTGATGGCACCCCACTGCGGGTCCCGGAAGAAGGGCTCGGGCGGTACGTAGAGGGTGTTGGCGTAGTTGAGGGAGCCGCCCCCGACCCCGGCCCCCGCCAGCACCATGACCTTGCCCAGGACGTGGATGCGCTGGATGCCGTAGCAGCCGAGGGCGGGGGCCCACAGATAGTCGCGGAGGTGCCAGGAGTTCTTGGGCAGGGTCTCGGGGGTGAAGCGGCGGCCCGCCTCCAGGACCCCGACGCGGTACCCCTTCTCGGTCAGCCGCAGGGCCGTCACCGAGCCGCCGAAGCCCGAACCGACGACGATCACGTCGTAGTCGTACGCGTCGTTATCCGTAGCGTCGTTGTCCACAGCGTCGTACGCATCGTTCACAGCAGTACCTCCCGCTCCCTCCGCCGCGCGCCGCTCAGCGCAGGCGCAGCGCCTTCATCGCGCGCAGGCTGCGGGTCATGAACGCCGCGTACTTCTCGTCCGTCATCCCGAAGGCGGGCCCGAGCGGCAGCAGCCGCTGGTGCGCGACCGTCTGCGCCTCGGTGAACTTGAGGATCCCCTCCGAGCCGTGGCGGCGCCCGAGGCCGGAGTCGCCCATCCCGCCCAGCGGCGCCCTGACGCTGCCGTATGCCGCGCCGTAGCCCTCGTTGACGTTGACCGTGCCGGCCTGCAGCCGGGCGGCGACCGCTCGGCCGCGCCGCCCGTCCTTCGTCCAGACGCTGGCGTTGAGGCCGTACGGGGTGGCGTTGGCGCGCTCGACCGCCTCGTCCTCGTCGGTGAAGCGGTAGATGGAGACGACCGGGCCAAACGTTTCCTCCGCGCACACCGCCATCGGCGGTTCGACGCCGTCGAGGATGGTCGGCTCGTAGAAGTACGGGCCGATGTCGGGGCGGGCGCGGCCGCCGGTGAGCACCTTCGCGCCCTTCTCCCGGGCCTCGTCGACATGGTGTACGACCGTCGCCAACTGGCGCTCGCCCGCCATCGAGCCCATCTCGGCCCCGTACGCGAGGGCCGTGCCCAGGCGCATCGCCTTCGTCCGGGCGACGAACCGCTCCAGGAAGGCGTCGGCGATCGACGTATGGACGTAAAGGCGCTCGATGGACTCGCACAGCTGCCCGGCGGAGGAGAAGCAGGCGCGCACCGAGCCCTCGGCGGCCTTGTCGAGGTCGGCGTCCCGCAGCACCAGCATGGCGTTCTTGCCGCCCAGTTCCAGGGAGCAGCCGACCAGCCGGGCCGCCGCGCGCTGGGCGACCTCGCGGCCGGTGCGGGTGGAGCCGGTGAAGGAGACGTAGTCGGCGTGCTGGACGACGGCGGGGCCGACGACCGGGCCCTCGCCGAGCACGATCTGCCATACGCCCTCGGGCAGCCCGGCCTCGATCATCAGCTCACGGGCCCACAGGGCGGTCAGCGCGGTCTCGGTGTCCGGCTTCATCACCAGGGCATTGCCCGCGGCGAAGGCGGGGAGCGAGTCGCCGACGGAGAGGGAGAGGGGGTAGTTCCAGGGGGATATCAGGCCTATGACGCCCTTGGCCTGGCGCAGTTCGGTGACCTTGGTGAGGACGGGAACGGCGCCGGTGTGGCGGCGGGCGCCCAGGTAGCCGGGGGCCTTGCGCCCGTAGTGGCGAGCGGTGAGGCAGACCTCCTGCACCTCCTCGTGGGCGTGCAGCCGGGTCTTGCCCGTCTCCACCTGGATCAGGTCGAGCACCTCGGGCTGACGGCGGACGAGCAGGTCGTGGAAGCGCAGCAGCACGGCGGCGCGCCGACGCACGGGGGTACGGGCCCAGGCCAGCTGCGCCTTGCGCGCCCGCTCGTACGCCTCGGCGACGTCGTCGGGGGTGGACTCGGGCAGTTCGGCCAGGACCTCCCCGGTGAAGGGGGTGTGGCTGGTGGTGCTGCCACTGCCCACCACGCCGCGCGCGAGCCGGGCGATCAGCTCGGGGGTGACGACATGGGCGGCGGTACGGGCGCCGGCGGGGGCGACCGGGTTGCCGTCGGCGGGGGCGGGGGCAGGTGCGGCCGCCTGTCCGGCGTCGGGTGCGACGTCCTGCGAGGCGTCAGGGACAGCCTCCTGCGGGGCGTCAGGGGCAGCCTCCTGCGGAGCGTCCTGCGTGGGCTGTGCGCTGTCCTGCGAGTCCGTCATGGGGGCGAGGGTAGGCCCGCCCCGACCGGTTTGACTACCCGACGGTAACTCTATTTCGCGGCTGTCTTGAGGTCCTGGATCTCCAGGTGCTTCACGACTTCCTGGTAGAGCTTGTCCCCGGTCTTACGGGCCTCCCCCTTGGCGGGCATGGTCACGCTCAGCCGCCACTCCGTCTTGTCGGAGTTGACATAGATGTGGGTGCGCTCGAGATAGGGGATGTAGTCGTCGCGGTTGCTGGAGTAGGGGCGGTAGGTGGTGTTCACGTCCTCCGCCGGCTGGCCCTGCTGGGCGGACTTCTCCGGCTTGCTGCGGGCGTCCGCGTAGTCGTACTGGGAATCGCTCGCGCGGTACGCGATCTGCTGCTCGACCGCGTCCTTGAGCCCGGTGACGTCCTCCTCGCCGTCCTTGACGGCCCGGAGGAAATAGATGGTGAAGACCCCACTGGGGTCCTTGAAGGTGACGGACTGGTTGTCCTCGTCGCTGTCGTTCAGCACCCGCTTGTAGTCCTCGGGTACGGCGAGCGACGCGTCGACCACCTCGCGCTCGTCCCGGACCGTCCACCCGGACGGGAGGCCGCTGCCCTCGCTCGCGAACGGCTTCATCAGCACCAGCACCAGCGCGGCGGCCACCAGCACCACCACACCGCCCAGGCCCAGCTGCGCCTTGCGGTTCTTGTGCAGGATGGGCGGTACGAAGCGGCTGCCCCCGCGCTGCGCCTCCCCGGCGCCGACCCCGGCGCCTTCCCCGCCGCCGGTCCCGATCCCGGCCCCTCCCCCGGCCTCGACCTGGCCGTACAGGCGGGTCGTCAGCACCGTCGGCACCGGCTGCGGAGGCCGCACCACCTCCTCGAGCGCCTGCCGCGCCTCGGCCGCCGACGGCCGCGCCGCCGCGTCCTTGCGCAGCAACTGCATGATCAGCGTGCCGAGCGCGCCCGAGCCGCGGGCGGGCGTCTGCGGCTCGGCGGAGAGGATGGCCTGGAGGGTCGCGGGGGCGTGCGAGCGGCGGAACGGGGACATGCCCTCGACCGCCGCGTACAGCACGACGCCCAGCGACCAGAGGTCCGATTCGGGCCCGGGCCGCTGGCCCAGCACCCGCTCGGGCGCGATGAACTCGGGGGAGCCGACGAACGCGCCGGTCTCCGTCAGCCCCTGCTCGCCCTCGACCTGCGCGATGCCGAAGTCGGTCAGCACCACCCGGTCGTTCCGGCCGAGCAGCACGTTGTCCGGTTTGACGTCGCGGTGCAGCACCCCGGCCTCGTGCGCGGCCGTCAGCGCGCCCAGCACCGCGACGCCGATACGGGCCGCCTCGCGCGGGTCCAGCGTGCCCTCGGCCAGCCGGTCGGCGAGCGAGTCGCCGCGCACCAACTCCATCACCAGCCAGGGCCGGCCGTCCTCGACGGCCACGTCGTACACGGAGACGACCGAGGGGTGGTCGATCCGGGCCGCGGCGCGCGCCTCGCGCTGCATCCGCTGGTAGACCTTCTGCCGCTCAGCGTCCGGCAGGGTCTCGGGCACCCGCGGCTCCTTGACCGCGACATCGCGGTCGACGACCTGGTCGTGCGCCTTCCAGACCGTGCCCATACCGCCGTGTCCCAGACGCGAGACGAGTCGGTAACGGCCGCCGATGACACGGCCGATGCCGGGGTCCTGGGCGGCGGGCGCGGGCGGCGACGTACGAGGGTCGGGCTGTCCGGAGGCGGGCTGCCTGGGGGCGGGCTGCTCCGAGGCGGGCTGCCCTGAGGCGGACTGCTCTGAGGCAGGCAGCCCTGAGGCGGGCTGCCCGGCGGGAGGCCGTTCAGAGGACGGCTCGGAAGACGGCTGCCCGGAGGTGGCCCGGCCGTCGAGCTGTGTCGGCTGGTACGGGCTGTGCGGCCGGTCCTGGGCGCCCTGCCGAGCGCCCTGCGCAGGCAGCCCCGGCGGCTCCTGAGCCGCGTCGCGGGGCGGCTCCTGGGACGGCACCGGCTCGGTTGGAGGCGGCGCCGGCGTGGCCGGAGCCTGCGGCGGCCGCAGCTCGTAGCTGGTGGGCTCGTTCGCCCGTCCCCCGTCGTTCGTCATGGCTCCATCATTACCTTCTCGGACACGCGGCCCGCCACCGGCCCCGGGACAGCTGTGACCGCTCGTGACAAAGCCGTTGCGGCGATGTTCAGTTCCGGTCGGCGGACCGGGAGAAAGTGTTAACAGCCGCGTCGAAATGCTGCTTTCCCTCGGATTTCTTCCCAACCGGCGCGGACACCCATATGTCGTACATCTTGCCCGCCTCGTTCCAGGTCAGGTCATAGGTCTGACGCGAGCCGCCATCGTCGGCCGAACCGTTCCAGATGAACGCCCATAGGGCGGCGGGCTGCCCCTTGCGGTCCGTCTCGATGACCTGGCCGCCGCGGTAGCCCGGGTAGTCCTCCGATCCCCTGGCGTCCGCCTCCCGGCTCAGCTGAAGCGGGCCCTTGGGGTCCTGCTCCTGGATGTGGATCCCGATCCGGAACTCCATGCCGGGCGAGTTGTAGTAGACGCGCGGGGGCTTGAAGTCGCGGGAGTACCCCTTGGGTACGGCGATCGTGAAGCCGGCCGGATCGTCCACCAGCTCATAGCCGTCCGGGACGGTGGTCTTCGAAGGCGTCGGCGACGGCTTCTTGCCGGGGTCCGTCGGGGCGGTGGCCGAGGTCTTGTCCCCGCTTCGGCCCTCGTCCGCGGAGTCGCCGTCCTTCCGGTCGAGTGCCAGCGCCGCGACCCCGGCGCCGAGGCCGGCGAGCGCGACCACCGCGACGGCCGCCATCAGCGCCGTACGACGGCGGGGGCTCCGGCCGCGCGGGACGGGCGCGACGGGGGTGGCGGGCTCCGGAGCCGCCGGGGCCGCCGCCGGGGTGGCGCCCCCGTAACCGGCACCCCCATACCCCGCGGCCCCGTCCCCGGCAGTCCCGTCCCCGGCAGTCCCGTACCCGGGCGCATGGCCGGGGGTATGGCCGGGGGTACGGCCGGTCCGCACCGGAACGGCGGGCTGCGTCGGCGTGTACTCCAGGGGGATCTCGGGGGTGTCCCCCGGCGCCAGGCACATCCGCAGCATCCGCGCCGCCGCGTCCCCGGTCAGCCGTACGTCGGGGTCGCGCTGCAACAGCCCCTCGATGACCGGCCCCAGGACCCCGGCGGCATCGGGCGCCCGTATCTCGTCGAACACGACCGCGTGCAGCACACCGCCCAACGAGTCACGGCGGAACGGGGACTCGCCGCTGACCAGCGTGCACAGCAGCACACCCAGCGACCACAGGTCCGACTCCGGACCGGTGCGGCGCCCCGACATCCGCTCCGGCGCGGTGTATTCGGGCGAGCCCACGAACGTCCCGGTCTCGGTGATCGTCGTGTCCCCCGTCACCTGCGCGATCCCGAAGTCCGTCAGCACCACCCGCCGGGTGTCCGCCTCCACCAGCACATTGGCGGGCTTGATGTCCCGGTGCAGCACCCCGCGCGCATGCGCCACCCGCAACGCGTCCACCAGCGCGACGCCGACCCGCGCGGCCTCACGCGGCCCGACCGCCCCCTCGGCGGCCAGCTGGTCGGCGAGCGAGCTGCCGTCGACCAACTCCATGACGATCCAAGGGCGTCCGTCCTCCTCCACGACATCGTGCAGGACGATCACATTCGGATGCTTGATCTGCGCCACGGTCCGGGCCTCGCGCAGCGTGCGCTCATGCTGCTGCTGGACGTCGAGGGCCGACATCCCGTCCAGCTCCTCGTCGAAGTGCAGTTCCTTGACCGCCACGTCCCGGCCCAGCAACGTGTCGACGGCCCGCCACACCGTACCCATGCCGCCGCGCCCCAGCCGTGACACCAGCTGATAGCGCCCGGCCAGCAAGCGATCACTTCCCCCGAAGCTACCCATGCCCCTCATCTTGCCGCACTCCCCCGACGCCCTCCGCCCCCGACCCCGGCGAGGCGCGCCCGCGCTGTGGTCAACTTCCCCTATGGAGGCAGTTCTGGCGAGTTTCATAGCCGTGCTCGGCACGGTGTTGGGTTCCGGCGTCACCTACGTCTTCCAGCAGCGGACCACCGAACGCGGCGAGCACTTCGCCCGGGCGGAGAAGCTGCGGCAGGAGCGCATCGACGCGTACTGCGCATACGCGGGGGCGCTGCTCAACTACCGCCGGGTGCTGGTCCAGCGGTGGTTCGTCACCCACGAGAACCGCCCCGACGAGGACACCCCGGAGCTGCAGGAGCACGTCTACGAATTGCGGTACGCGGCACAGGAAGCGATGTTCCGCGTGCAGATGATCTCGGACGACCCCGCGCTCGTGGAACTCTCCGAGCGAATCATGGAGCACGTCACCGAGCTGCACCGGGCCGAGGACCGCGACCGGCTGGACGACATCCGCGAGCGGTCCCGGCAGGGCGTCCGCGACTTCATCGCCGCCGCGACGCCGCACGTTCGCTGACTCGGCTCGGCGCCTCCGCGTGGATCGCGATGGCCGGCACCGCGCTCCGTGGCGGGCTCAGGCCGTGACATCGCGGCGCGCGAAGACGGTGCCGGCGACCGCTGCGGCGACGACGACGTAGGCGGCTACGGTGAGCAGCGCTCGGGTCATACTCACCTCCGACGTCCCGCCCTGCCCCAACGTCTCGAGGAGGAGTCCGGGGAAGAACCGCCGACCCGGGTCCCACGCGTCCCCGATGAGGTGTTCGGCGGGCCCGGCCCACGCGATGCCGACGGCGAGGGCCAGGGGAACGGAGCGCAGCAGCACCGCGATCAGCATGGCGAGCACGGCATAGCCGGTGACCCACGCCAGTACGGACGCGTAGTCGGTGACGGCCGCGCCGAGGGCGTCGGCGCCGGTCCACGCGTCGGTCGAGACGTCGTAGCCGGACGCCACCAACCGGGCGGCAAGCCACGTGGCGACCTCGCCGCACGCGAGGGCCGCGGCCGCGAAGGCCAGCAGCGCCCCCAGCCTGCCGATCAACAGGCTCGTCCGCTTGGGCTGCCGGAAGAGCATCGTGCGGTAGGTACCGCGGGAGAACTCCAGGCTGAACAGGCCGACGAACAAAGCGAACACGAGGGTGCCGGAGAAGGCCGCGACGGCGCGGAACACCTCGGTGCCGCCACCGGCCCCGGCGAGGGTCTCCAGCGTCGGCGTCATGCTGTTCGAGGACATCTCCGATGCGGGCTTGGCGCCGCCCAGCTCGATCGCCGCGCCGCCGACAGAGCTCGCAAGAACCACGACGATCGTGGTGATGAGCACCCTGCGGCGGATCAGCCTGGCCAGTTCGGCACGGAATGAGCGGATCACGCGACGTCTCCCTCAATGAGTCGGAGATAGGTGGATTCCAGGGTGGGCCGGTGGACCGTGAGCTCGGCCAGCACGATGCCCGTCGCGAAGGCGGCGCGGTTGAGAGACGCGGCCATCTGCCGCGGGTCGCGGTGGTCGATCGACACCATGAGCCGGCTCCCGTCACTCTTGGGCTCCAGCCCTTCGGCGGCGACGATGTCGGCGAGGATCTGGAGATCCGCGCCGTCCGCGGGGGCCAGGAGGATGTCGTTGCCGGTCCGGCCGGCGAACTCCCGTGCTGAGCCGGCGTAGACGAGCGTTCCCTGCTCGATGATGAGGAGCCAGTCGCAGACCTGCTCCAGCTCGTTGAGGATGTGAGAGGACACCAGCACGGTGCGGCCCTCGGCCGCGATCCGCGCGATGAGGTCGCGCATGTCGATCATGCCGGCCGGGTCGAGGCCATTGGTCGGCTCGTCGAGGATCAGTAGCTCGGGGTCGCCGAGCAGGGCGGCGGCGATGCCGAGCCGCTGCTTCATGCCGAGGGAGTACCTGCCGTAGCGGTCGTGCGCCCGATCGGCGAGGCCGACGAGTTCGACGACCTCGGGGATGCGGCGCTCGTCGTGCCCGCCGAGCCGGGCGAGCACCCGCAGGTTCTCCACGCCGGTCAGCGCGGGCCACATGGCCGGTCCTTCGAGCAGGGCGCCGACGCGGCCCAGGTAGCGCTCGGGGTGGTGGATCGACTGTCCGAGGACGGTGGCGTTCCCGGAGGTCGGGCGCACGAGGCCGAGAAGCATCGCCATGGTGGTCGTTTTGCCGGCGCCGTTCGGGCCGATGAATCCGGCGACCACGCCACGCGGGACCTCGACCGTGAGGTCGCCGACCGCGACCCGGTCTCCATATCGCTTGGTGAGTTGGTGAATCGTCACCACGGGGGCCTGCTGTGTCATGGCCCCAGCGTGCAGATGGATGCGGGCACGCGTCGTCCTGCCGGGAGAGACTCCTGTGGTACGCCGACGGGCGTACCGGCCCGGACTGCGGGGCGAACACCGCAGGTTGGCGCGGGTCGCCCAGGTCATCCGGGTCACGTCCGGCCCGAGATCCACGCGGATTCCGGCGCCCCCGCGGGCCCGCCGCAACGGGGGTCCGCGCACGTCACGGCGTGGGCGGCGAGCATGTCCGCCCAGGAAAGCAGCGCCGGATACGCCGCAGGGCGTAGGCCTTGGCGCCGCCCTGTGGGCGGCGCCGCACCGCGTGCGTACCTGCCAGGAGGTGACAGGTATGGCCCCTACGGTCAGCCCCATGAGCGACCACCTCCCCCGTATCACCCCCGCCCAGCGCCGCGCCCGCCTCGGACGGCGGCATCTGCTGGCCCCGTCCGCCCGGGCGGCACGCGTCGAGGCCGTGGCGGACACGGTCGTCGGGCTGCATGCGATCGATCCGGCCACCGTGTATCTGTCCGCGTGCGCGCGGCTGCGGGAGCCGGCGGCCGGGGAGGTGGACCGGGCGCTGTACGAGGATGTCTCGCTGGTCAAGCTGGAGGCGGCGCGGCTGAGCGGATGGCTGGGGGAGGCCCGGGTCACGCCCCGGTTCCGTACGCCGCAAGAGCGCGAGTTGGCCTCTTGACGTCCTCATCCACGTGATCGTGGGTGATTCCCGCCTGCCCCGCTGCCGTTGCCGGGCACTACTGGCACGTGCAACGCCTGTGGTCCGCCCCTACTCCGCCGACTCGGTGGGCGGCGCTCCGCCGTCGATCGTCAAGCGGTACACGGAGCAGCAGTAGCGGCACACCCCCACTCAGCTCGCCGAACAAGACCGGCCGTCCATCAGCGATCCGAACGTGGCTCGGCGGTGTCGCCTGAGGTCGTTTCGGCTTTGGTGTAGAGAACCTCGCGGGCCTGCTCCGCGGCGCGGATGAGGCCTTCGGAGACGAAGTCGAGGAAGCGGGCGGCGCTCTCGAGGCGGGCGGCGGCCGGGGTGCCGGCGCCGAGGACGCTGGCGCCCTGCCGCGCGACCTCGACGAACCGGTCGTTGTCCCGGACGCTGCGGATCATCGACTGGTACCAGAGGTCGTTGTCGACGATGTAGCGCTCACGGCGGCGCTCATCACGTTCCCGGCGGACGAGCTCCAGGCCCTCGAGAAACGCGATCGCCTTGGAGATGGACGGCGGGCTGACCTGGAGGCGCTGGGCGAGTTCGGACGCGGTGAGACTGCCCGCATCGGTGGTGTAGAGGACGGCCATCACCCGGGCCATCATCTTGGGCAGGCCCGATTGCATGAGGACGGTGGTGAGCAACTCCTCGTACTCGCGCACGGCCTCGGCGTCGCGGCCATGTGGCTGAGGGACCGACTCCGCCCCTCGGGAGGATGCGGGCCTGCGCCGGTGAGCGCGGCGTTCGGTGGCGCGGTGAGCCAGGTCGGCGCGGTAGGCGGTGGGGCCGCCATTGCGCATCACCTCACGCGTGACCGTCGACGTCGGACGTTCGAGGCGTCGGGCGATCTCGGCATAGGGGAGGCTGTCGGCCAGCCCCAGCGCGATCTGCTGGCGTTCCTGCTGGGTGAGTCTGCCTCCTGGCATCGCGATCTCCTTGGTGATCCTTCGCGGTGGTCCTTGGTCCCCCCACCGTAGCGTTCCCTTCTTACTCATTGCAATGATCGAGGCAGTCGTCGTTGCGTTATCTTCGAGGTCGTTGCAACAGTTTCACTGCTTCTACCTGCAGTAATATCAATCTTGCGCAACAAGTACGTTGCCAGCACCTGGAAAGCAACGTAGCGTTTCTGGTGTCGGAAACAACGAACGAGAAGCAGGAGAGCATGATGCAGAAGTTCGACACCCCCGCCCCGGTCTCCGCCGTCCTGGACATCCCCGCCGGACGCATCCAGTTCATCGCCGCCGACCGCGCCGACACCACCGTCGAGGTCCTGCCCGCCAACCCCGCCAAGAGCCGCGACGTCCAGACCGCCGAGCAGACCACCGTCACCTACGCCGACGGCGTCCTGCGGATCCACACCCCTGAGCCCACGAACCAGCTCTTCGCCTCCTCCGGATCCCTGGAGGTCACCGTCAAGTTGCCCGCCGGTTCCCGTGTCGAGGCCAAGACCGCCAGCTCCGAGCTCCGCGGCGTCGGCCGCCTCGGCGACATCGCCTTCGAAGGCGCGTACCGCCAGATCAAAATCGACGAGGCCGCGAGCGTCCGCCTCACCGCGATCGACGGCGATGTCGAGATCGGCCGGCTGGGCGGCCCCGCGGAGATCAGCACCAATAGGGGCGACATCCAGATCACCGAGGCCGTGCGCGGCACGGTCGTGCTCCGCACCCAGTCCGGCGACATCACGGTCGGCGCCGCCACCGGCGTCTCGGCCGCCCTGGACGCCGACACCGCCTACGGCCGCATCAGCAACGCCCTCAAGAACGATGGCACCACCGAACTCGACATCCGCGCCACCACCTCCCACGGCGACATCACCGCCCGCAGCCTGTAAACCCGCAGCCCGCCAAAAGGAGCATTCCCTCATGACCGACTTGGCCATCGCGGCGAACGGGCTGCGCAAGTCCTACGGCGACAAGACCGTCCTCGACGGCGTCGACCTGGCCGTCCCGGCCGGCTCGGTGTTCGCGCTGCTCGGCCCGAACGGCGCCGGCAAGACCACCGCCGTGAAGATCCTGTCCACCCTCATCTCCCCCGACCCCGCCAGTGGCCAGATCCGCGTCGGCGGCCACGACCTCGCCGCCGACCCGCAGGCCGTGCGTGCCGCGATCGGGGTCACCGGGCAGTTCTCCGCCGTCGACGGCCTGATCACCGGCGAGGAGAACATGCTCCTCATGGCCGACCTGCACCACCTCTCCAAACGCGAAGGACGACGCGTCACGGCCGAGTTGCTGGAGCGCTTCGACCTCACCGACGCCGCGAAGAAGCCCGCCTCCACCTACTCCGGCGGCATGAAACGCCGCCTCGACATCGCCATGACCCTGGTCGGCAACCCGCGCATCATCTTCCTCGACGAACCCACCACCGGCCTCGACCCACGCTCACGACACAACATGTGGCAGATCATCCGCGAACTCGTCACCGACGGCGTCACCGTCTTCCTCACCACCCAATACCTCGACGAAGCCGACGAACTCGCCGACCGCATCGCGGTACTGAACGACGGCAAGATCGCCGCCGAGGGCACCGCCGACGAGCTGAAGCGGCTGATCCCCGGTGGGCACATACGACTCCGCTTCACCGACCCGGCCGCCTATCGGAACGCCGCCACCACACTGCGCGAGGCCACCCGCGACGACGAAGCCCTGTCCCTGCAGCTCCCCAGCGACGGCAGCCAACGCGAACTGCGCTCCATCCTCGACTGGCTCGACACCGCCGGCATCGAAGCAGACGAACTCACCGTCCACACCCCCGACCTCGACGACGTCTTCTTCGCCCTCACCAGCACCAACCAGCCCACTCAGCCCAAGGAGACTGTCCGATGAGCTCGCTGTCCCTCGCCGTACGCGACTCCGCCACGATGCTGCGCCGCAACCTCCTGCACGCCCGGCGCTACCCGTCGCTGACCCTGAACCTGCTGCTGACGCCGATCATGCTGCTGTTGCTGTTCGTCTACATCTTCGGCGACACCATGAGCGCGGGCATCGGCGGCGGAGGCGCCAGCCGCACCGACTACATCAGATACCTCGTCCCGGGACTGCTACTGATGACCATCGGCAGCACCACCATCGGCACCGCGGTGTCCGTCTCCAACGACATGACCGAAGGCATCATCGCCCGCTTCCGCACCATGGCCATCCACCGCGGCTCCGTGCTCATCGGACACGTCATAGGCAGTGTGCTGCAGGCGGTCATCAGCGTCGTCCTCGTCGGCGCCGTCGGCGTGGCCATCGGCTTCCGCTCCACGGATGCCACGGCCCTGGAGTGGCTGGCGGCGTTCGGACTGCTCGCGCTGTTCGCCCTGGCACTGACCTGGATCGCGGTCGGGATGGGCATGGTCAGCCCCAGCGCCGAGGCCGCCAGCAACAACGCCATGCCGCTGATCTTCCTGCCGCTGATCTCCAGCACCTTCGTCCCGGTCGACGCCATGCCGGGCTGGTTCCAGCCCATCGCCGAATACCAGCCCTTCACCCCGACCATCGAGACCATCCGCGGACTACTCCTCGGCACCGACATCGGCAACAACTGGTGGATCAGCATCGCCTGGTGCCTCGGCCTGGCGGCGCTCGGCTACCGCTGGTCGAAGGCGGTGTTCAACCGCGACCCGAAGTAAGCGACATGGGCACGCGGGCTTCCACCCGCAGCGCGTCCCACCCGAGGGCGGCGTACACCGACACCATGTCGGTTACGCCGCCCCGTTCGTGTGCAAGGTCGCGGTGGCGTAGGAAAGGAAGTCGTCCCAGGCGGTGGGGGTGAAGTGGAGGCGGGGACCATCGGGGTTCTTGGAGTCGCGGACGGCTATGCCCTGGCTGATCTCGGCGCACTCGACGCAATCACCACCTTGGGCACTGCTGTAGCTGGACTTCGTCCAGGTGGCGTCGCCGAGGGGGGCGCACTCGACGCACTCGCCACCCTGGCTGCTGCTGTAGCTGGACTTGCGCCACGTGCTGGTCATAGTTCCTCCATGAGTGAGACGATCAGCTCGCATGAGTCCTCGGGCGAGAGCGCGGCGGCTCGCAGGAGATCGTAACGAAATCCTGCCTGCACGAACTCGTCTGGGTCAGCCAATACTTGGGCCGTTCCCACGCCTTCGCTGTACACCAGGTTCGCACCCTCGTCCATGGTGAGAAGATTGAACGAGCCGTCCAGCGAGGTTGGGATGACCGCACTGAACGGGAGGATCTGGATCACCATTTTCGGGTCGTACCGGTAGTCCAACAAGCGCTGAAGTTGAGCCCGCATCACCCCGTTGCTCACCGGCGGACGGCGACGCAGTACCGCCTCATCCAGCACCACCCAGATCGCGGGCGCGTCAGGCCCTTCAAGGATGCGCTGACGATTCATGCGGCCCGCAACTACGGCGTCCAAGTCTTGGTGACGGCCCGGCCGTAGCGCTCCGCGAGCGTAATCTTCAGTCAGCAACAGGCCGTACAACACCTGCGCCTGGTACGTGCGGATCGTCGTGGCCCCCGCCTCGAAGTCCACGTAGTGGCGGAACGAATGCGGCAGCACGAACCGGCTGACCAGCGGCCACATCCGCGTAAAGAACCCACCCGTCCCGAACACTTCGTCACAGCGCTGGGCGAACTCCAGCGTCGGATACCGCTTCGCCGCCTCGATGTACCCGACGAGCGCCCCGGAGCAGTACAGCACCTTGCCCAGCTCCGTCTGCGACATGCCCGCCTTCTCGCGCTCCAGCCGCACCTCCGAGCCGAAGAAGGCCAGCGGGGACCGGGACGGGTCGAGGTCGTTGGGATTTGGCACGGCTACCCCCCTCACACAACAGTCACTGCGGTCAGCGACCAAGTCATTGCCGAGCGTAATCGAACCCACCGACATTGGACTCGTGAATGACGCAAATGACCCTGGACTTCACATCAGCCGCATGCCCCTCCCCCACGCGCCCAAGGCAGCGGGCAACGCCCGGCGCCATGTCCGCGACGTCCTGGACGCGTGGTGCGTGGACGGCGAGTTGACCGAGTACATCGAGGTGGTGGCCAGCGAGCTCGTCAGCAACGCGGTGCGGCACGCCGGGCATGCCGATGGCGTGATCGCGCTGACGATGCTGCGCAGCGCGAAGCGACTACGGCTGGAAGTGGACGACCCGGACCGTCGGCCGCCGGTCTGGCCCGTCGGGCCCGTGCCCGACAGCCAGGAGCGGGGGCGGGGACTGGTGATCGTGGCGGCGCTCAGCAAGGACTGGGGGCATCACGCCCGGCCGCTGCGCGGAAAGGTGGTGTGGGCCGACTTCGCCGTGCCGTAAGGCTCGCTCGGACCCTGACCCCACCCCCTCTAAAAAATTCGCTTGCTCTATTACTTGCTCTGCATCAAGCAGTTTTTTTAGAGGGGGTGTGGGGGGAGGGGCTATGAAGGGGCCGTACCTGCCAGGAGGTGACAGGTATGCCCCCTACGGTCAGCCCCATGAGCGACCACCTCCCCCGTATCACCCCCGCCCAGCGCCGCGCCCGCCTCGGACGGCGGCATCTGCTGGCCCCGTCCGCCCGGGCGGCACGCGTCGAGGCCGTGGCGGACGCGGTCGTCGGGCTGCATGCGACCGATCCGGCCACCGTGTATCTGTCCGCGTGCGCGCGGCTGCGGGAGCCGGGGGCCGGGGAGGTGGAGCGGGCTCTGTACGAGGACGTCTCGCTGGTCAAGCTGTTGAGCATGCGGCGCACGATCTTCGCCGTCACGACCGAACTCGCGCCGGTCGTCGGCTCGTCCACCGCGCGGGCCATCGCGGTACGGGAGCGGGCCACGCTGCTGAAGCATCTGCGGGAGCGCGCCGAGGAGCACTGGGACGAGGCGCGGCTGGCCGAGGTGGAGCAGGCCGTACTGGCGGCGGTGGCCGAACGGGGCGAGGCGACGACCGCCGAGGTGGCCGAGGACGTGCCCGCGCTGCGGGAGCGGATCGTGATGGCGCCCGGCAAGCCGTACGCAGCCCGGCAGACCGTCGGCAGCCGGCTGCTGCGCCTGCTCGCCTCCGACGGCCATCTGCGCCGCTGCCGCCCGCGCGGCTCCTGGACCAGCAGCCTGTACCCCTGGGCCCTCGTCCCGCCGCTCCCCGACCTGCCCGTCCGTGAGGCGAAGGCCGACCTGGCCCGCCGCTGGCTGGCCGCGTACGGTCCGGCGACCGAGGCCGATCTGAAGTGGTGGACGGGGTGGACGGTGACCGACACCCGGCGGGCGCTGGCCGACATCGGCGCGCAGGGCGTGGCCCTGGCGGAGGGGTTGGGGTACGTGGTGCCAGGGGATGTGCCCGGGGACGCCGAGCCGTTGGCGGACGGCGGACCGTTGGCGGACGGCGGACCGTTGGCGGACGGCGGACCGTTGACGGACGGCGGACCGTTGGCGGGCGGGGAGCCCGTGGCGGACGGCGAGCCATTGGCGGGCGGGGAGCCGGCAGCGGGCAGGGAGCCCGTGGTGGACGGCGAGCCGTTGACGGACGGCGGACCGTTGGCGGGCAGGGGGCCCGTGGCGGGCCGGTCGCCACTGGTCGACGACGAGCCGTGGGCCGCGCTGCTGCCCGGACTCGACCCGACCGCCATGGGCTGGCAGGCCCGCGACTGGTACCTCGACCCGGACCACATGAAGCCGCTCTTCGACGGCAGCGGCAACATCGGCCCCACCGTGTGGTGGAACGGCCGCATCGTCGGCGGCTGGGCCCAGCGCGCGAACGGCGAGGTGGTCTGGCGCGCGCTCACCGACGTGGGCCGGGAGGCGACGGCCGCCGTGGCGGCGGAGGCGGCGCGGCTGAGCGGATGGCTGGGGGAGGTCCGGGTCACCCCCCGGTTCCGTACGCCGCTGGAGCGCGATTTGGCCTCGTAGCCGCGTGCGCCCCGCCTCAGTCGTTTGCCCCGGTCGCCAGTTCACCCGCGCGCACATACTCCCGCACCAGCGGGCGGCGGTCGTCGGCGCGCCAGGCCAGGGCGAAGCGGCTGGGCGAGATGCCCCGCACCACACGGGTGACGACTCCGCCGAGGGTGATCAGCGGGGTGTTCCCGGCCGCCAGCAGGACCACTCCGAGACCCGCGACAAGTGCCTCGTACGTCTCCTCAGTGCTTGCCACCTCCGCGCCGATGCGGGCCGGCTTCCCGCCGCGGGCGTCGGTGGCGAGCCAGTAGTCCCGTAGCGGCCCGGCGCTGTCGGGCAGGGCGAGGAACGGTTCGTCCAGCAGGTCGGTGAAGTCGATGATCTCCCTGTCGGCGAGCGGATGAGTATCGGCCATGGCGACCAGCCGGGGTTCCTCGGCGACCACCACCCACCGGTAGCGGGACGGATCGGGCAGCGGCAGCCAGACGAACGCCGCGTCGCATGTGCCGTCGGCGAGCCCGGCGGTCGAGTCCTGCCAGGGCACCTGGCGAAGTACGAGGCGGGCATCGGGGCGCGCGGCCGTGAAGCGGGAGCGGATCGCCGGCAGCACGCCCCCGCGCCCCGGGCTGGTGCTCATCCCCACGACGAGGACAGCTGCCTGGTCGGCCATGACCCGGGCGACTGCCTCCTGGGCCGCCTCCCACTCGGCGAGAATGCGCTGAGCATGCGGCAGCAGCGCCGCACCGACCGCGCTCAGCCGCACTTCGCGCCGGTCGCGCTCGAACAACGCGGCCCCCACCTGCTTCTCCAGCATCCTGATCTGCTTGCTCAGCGCGGGCTGCGAGACGTACAGCCGCTCGGCCGCGCGCGTGAAGTGCAACTCCTCGGCCACTGCGGCGAAGTACCTCAGGTCCCGTCCGTGAACGTCCATAACGATCGGCTATCACAGCAGGTCTTGGACGTGCAAACGGTGTGCCCCGCAAGGTGGTGCACACACGGACCGCCAAGAACAACGGATCACCGGCACCACCGACACGAGGAGAAGAACATGAACAGGGTATGGCTGGTCACCGGGGCAACCAGCGGGTTCGGCCGGGCGATCACCGAAGCGGCGGTGGCCGCGGGCGACATCGTGGTCGCCGCCGCCCGCCGTACCGCGCTGCTCGACGATCTGGTCGCCGCGCACCCGGACCAGGTCGAGGCCCTGCCGCTGGACGTCACCGACATCGCGGGCGTCCAAGCCGCGGTCGACGGCGTGGCAGCCCGGCACGGCCGGATCGACATCCTGGTCAACAACGCCGGGCGGGGCATGGTGGGGGCGGTCGAGGAGACCACCGACGCGGAGCTGCGGGACCTGATGGACCTCCACTTCTTCGGCCCGGCCGCGCTCACCCGGGCCGCGCTGCCGCATATGCGCCGCCGGGGTTCGGGCGCCGTCGTGCAGCTGACCAGCATGGGTGGGCGGTTCGCCTTCGCCGGAGTCGGCGCCTACTGCGCCACCAAGTTCGCCCTGGAGGGGCTTTCCGAGGCCTTGGCCGCCGAGGTCGCCCCGCACGGCATCCGGGTGCTGATCGTCGAGCCCGGCGCGTTCCGTACGGACTTCGCCGACGCCGCGGCACTGCGGCCCTCCACCGCTGCCCTGGACGCCTACCAGGACACCGTGGGCCCCGTCCTTTCCGGGCTGCCGGGCGGAAGCGGCCAGGAACCCGGGGACCCGGCCAAGGCCGCGGCCGCCATCCTCGCCGCGCTGGACGCCGACGAACCACCACTGCGTCTGCCGCTCGGCAACGACGCCGCCGACGCGATCGGCGACCACCTCGACCGTGCCCGCACCGAACTCCGCTCCTGGGAAAAGCTCATCCGCTCCACCGATTTCGACGACTGACACCTTGACACTGCCACGGGACGGACACTGGGGCAGGCAGGCGTGAGGTGCGGGGGATAACCCCCTCCCCCCGGTCCACCGATCGGTGGACGGCAGGTTCAACCTGACGCCTCTGTCCGCCAAACCCCCTGCTCAACCAGGCTTTCGGGTATGAATTCACTTACTGTGCGGGTGGCTCGCTGGAGCGCGCTCCACCCCTGGCGGGCGGTTGTCGGATGGCTTGTGTTCGTGGCGCTGTGCCTGGTCGTCGGCGGGGCCGTCGGCATCAACAGCGCCAAGACGGCGGACTACCGCGTCGGTGAGGCGGGCCGGGCCGAGGCCATGGCGGCCGAGGGGCATCTGGAGCGCCGGTCCACTGAGCAGGTGCTGATCTCCGCCCGCCCCGGCGGCACCCTCGACGGTCAGGCCGGCAAGCGGGCCGCCGAAGCGGCCGCGCGGGACCTCACGGCGCGGATGAAGCAACTGCCCGAGGTCGCGAGCGTGGCCGCGCCGCTGTGGTCCGGCGACGGCCGGATCCTCATGGTCGAGGTGGCCATCAAGGGCGAGGAACTGGACGCGGACACCAAGGTCGGCGCGCTGGTCGCGCAGACGGCCGCCGTCCAGAAGTCCCACACCCGGCTGCTGCTCGAGGAGACCGGAAGTCCCTCCACCAGCAAGGGGGTCGATCAGCAGCGCGACGACGACCTGGCGCTGTCCGAGGCGATCACGCTTCCAATCACGCTGATCACGCTGCTGATCGTCTTCGGCTCGGTCGTCATGGCCTTGGTGCCGCTGTTGCTCGCCCTGTCGTCGATCGCGGCGGCGATCGGCCTGTCGATGGTGGCCTCGCACCTGTCCCCCGACGTCGGGGTCGGTACGAACGTCATCCTGCTGATCGGCCTCGCGGTCGGCGTCGACTACACGCTCTTCTACCTCAAGCGGGAGCGCGAGGAGCGGGCCCGCAGTGGCGGTCGGCTGAGCGCCGAGGCGCTGGTGGAGTTGGCGGCGGCCACCTCGGGCCGTGCGGTGGTGGTGTCGGGTCTTGCGGTCGTCTCCTCCACCGCGACGCTGTATCTGGCCTCCGACGTGATCTTCTCCTCGCTCGCCACCGGCACCATCGTGGTCGTCCTGGTCGCCGTGGCCAGCTCCCTTACGGCGCTGCCCGCACTGCTGGTCGTACTCGGCAAGCGGGCGGAACGCAGGGCGCGGCGCCGGGCGGAGCGCGGTAAGCCGGCCCGGCGGGCGCGCGGCGAGGGCGGCGGCCGGATCTGGGCGGCGCTGCTGCGGCCCGCCGCCCGGCATCCCCTCGCCACGCTGTGCGTCTCGGTTCTCGCGCTGCTCGCCCTCGTCCTTCCGCTGACGGGGCTGAAGATCACGGAGATGAGCCGGGACACCCACTCCCGCGAGATCCCCGCGATGCGGGTGTACGACCGTCTCAACGAGGCGTTTCCCGAGCATCGGGTCACGCACGACGTCGTCGTACGCGCCGACGCCTCGCGCACCCGCGAGGTCACCGGGGCGCTGCGTGCCCTCGCCGAGCGGGCCGGCCGGGATCCGCTGTTCGCCGACGGCTCGCGGATCGAGACGTCGGCCGACCACCGGATCAGCGTTCTGCGGCTGAAGGTGCCGTATCTCGGCAACTCCCGTCAGGCCAAGACATCCCTGGACCATCTGCGCCACGACTATCTGCCCGCCACCGTCGGCAGGATCGCGGGCGCGGAGTACGGGGTCAGCGGTGATGTCGCCCGCTACGCCGACTATCCCGCACACCAGAACTCCAAACTGCCCCTGGTGATCGGGGCGTTGCTGCTGGTGACGTTCGCGATGACCGTGTACGCCTTCCGTTCCGTGGTGCTCGGCCTGATCGGCGTCGTACTGAACCTGCTGTCGGCCGCGGCCGCGCTCGGGCTGCTCGTCCTCGTCTTCCAGAACACCTGGGCCGAGGGGCTGCTGGACTTCCACTCCACCGGCTCGATCGGATCGCGCGTCCCGCTCTTCCTCTTCGTGATCCTCTTCGGGCTCTCCATGGACTACCAGGTGTTCGTGGTCAGCCGGATCAGGGAGGCCGTGCTCGCCGGCGTCCCCACCCGGCAGGCGGTGCTGGACGGGCTCCGTACCTCGGCGAGCGTGGTCACCAGCGCCGCGGTCGTGATGACGACCGTGTTCGTGAGCTTCGTCTTCCTGCACATCATCGAGATGAAGCAGATCGGCTTCGTGCTGGCGGCGGCCGTGCTGCTGGACGCCTTCGTCGTACGGATCATGGTTCTGCCCTCGGCCCTGCTGCTGCTCGGCGAGGCGACCTGGTGGCCGTCGCGGCCGGGGCCGTCACGGACGAAGGGGCAGGCCACGGCAGTGCCGGGGCCCGCGGGCCATGAGCAGCCGGTAGTCGACGTACGTTGATCGGTATGACTGCTCTCGCCGGACCCTCCGCCGACGCCTTCTGGGCCGCGTCGCTGCGCCGCTGGAACGCGGTGTGCTGGGTCCTGTTCGCGGCGATGGCCGTCGGGCTCGCCGCGATGGACCGGCCCGGCGGGAGCAGATACGGGGCGCTGGCGCTGCTCGGCTGTGTGGTGCTGTGCTACGCGCTCCTGGACCGCTTCCCCGACAACCCCGTCGTACGGCCGCATGTCTATCTGTCCGTGCTGGTGCTCGCGCTCGGCGGGCTGGCGTATCTGCGCAGCAGCTATGCGGCGCTGTTCATGGTGACGCTGCCGCACTACTGGATGTTCGGGCGGACCCCCAGGGCCTCCATGGGGTTCCTGGGTCTTGCGACCGCCGCGACGCTGGTGGGGAGCTGGTCCCGGCAGGGCTGGACGCTGGAGTTCTTCAGTGAGACGGTGGTGTCCACCTTGATCGTGGTGGCCGTCGGGGTCCTGATCGGCCTGTGGGCCCACTCGGTGGTCGCCCAGAGCACCGAACGGGCCCGGCTGATCGTCGAACTGGAGCGGACCCAGGCGGAGCTGTCCGAGGCGCATCAGCGCCAGGGGGCGGCGGACGAACGGGAGCGGATGGCGCGGGACATCCACGACACCCTCGCGCAGGGATTCGCGTCGATCGTCGTGCTCGCGGAGGCGGCCCGGGCCGGGCTCGCCGCCGATCCGGCGCGCAGCGCCCAGCAGTTGCGCTCGATCGAGTCGACGGCCCGTGAGAACCTGGCCGAGGCCCGGGAGCTGGTGGGCTCGGCGCAGCGGCAGGACGGTGCGGCGGCCGGCTCCGTGGCGCGGACGCTGCGCCGTATCCTCGACCGCTTCGGGGAGGACACCGGGCTCACGGTGGCCGCCGACCTGGCGGACGTCGGCTGCGACCAGCAGACCCGGATCGCGCTGCTGCGCTGCACCCAGGAGTCCCTGGCCAATGTCCGCAAACACGCGCGGGCGTCCACGGTCGGGGTGATCCTGACCCGCCGGCCGTACGGGGTGGAGCTGGAGGTCACCGACGACGGCACCGGTTTCGTCCCGGAGGGGTCGGCGGGCTTCGGGCTCGACGGGATGCGTAAACGCCTGGCGGAACTGGGCGGCCGGCTGACGGTCACCAGCTCGGTCGGCGACGGGACCCGGATCCTGGCGGTGATTCCGCTGGAGACACATCTCGAGACACAGAGCGAAGCGCGCGAGGGGATCGGATGAGCGGCGAACGGATTCGGGTGGTCGTGGTGGACGACCACACCGTGATGCGGGCGGGTGTGGTCGCCCTGCTCGCCGGTGAGGGCGGCATCGAGATCGTCGGGGAGGCGGGGGACGGCAGGGCGGCCCTCGAACTCGTCGAGCGGTACGACCCCGATGTCGCGCTCGTCGATCTGCGGATGCCGGTGCTCGACGGTGTGGGGGCGACCGCGGAAATCGTCGCCCGGCATCCGCGCACCCGGGTGCTGATCCTGACGACGTACGACACCGACCAGGACATCGAGCGCGGCGTGGAGGCAGGCGCCATCGGCTATCTCCTCAAGGACACCACCCGCGAACAGCTCGCCGACGCGATCCGCTCGGCGGCGCGCGGTGAGACCGTCCTCGCGCCCCGGGTGGCCGAGAAGCTGATCGCGCGTATGCGCCGCCCGGTCCAGGACCCGCTGACCGCGCGCGAGACCGATGTGCTCAACGCCGTGGCGGACGGCCTGACCAACGCCGAGATCGGCAGACGCCTCGTCATCACGGAGGCCACGGTCAAGACCCATCTGCTGCGCCTTTTCGCCAAGCTCGATGTGAACGACCGGACCCGGGCGGTGGTGGTGGCGCTGGAGCGGGGGCTGCTGCGGCGGCCCTAGGGCACGTACCAGTGCCTGCCGCATCAGCCGCATCAGCCGCATCGGGCAAGGTGGTTTACCGGGCGGGCTGTCGGACGCTTCTGTGACCATGGTCCGGACTGCCGAAGTCCCCTGCGAAGTCCCCTGCTGTGGAAGGTCCGATGGCCACCGATCTGTACGGCATCCGCGTCCTCGACGTCGCCCCCGACGAGTTGCGCGTCCGGTTCCGCGTCTTCGTCGTGTACTACGACACCGAGAGCCGGACCCACGCACCGCTGTCCGACGATCCGAGCTTTTTCTTCTGCATGCTGTGGGAGGCGACGAACCGCCTGCCGCTCACCTCGCTCCACCCGCTGCGGATGGTCGGCGTCGACGAGGTCCTGGACGGTGAGTGGGTCGCCGCGCACACCCATCGGTACGTCCGGCGGATCGAGCGGATAGCCACCCGCAACCACCCCGTGGCCGAGGCCGGTTGGCAGCGCCTGAGCGACTTCTACTACGAGCGTGACGGCCGCTGGAAGGACGAGGACCTGCTCGCGCAGGCCGACTACGACGTCGAGGTCACCGACGCCCGCTGGCTGGAGTCGCTGAGCCCCGGCCATGGCTGGGCGACCGCCTCGTACCCGACCACGGCCGACCAGGTCCTGGAGGCGGACGCGCCCACGGTGCTGGACCTGCGGCGTCCCGCGGTGACCCTCGCCCCGTTCCCGGACGAGGAGATCGACGAGGGCACCCCCAGCGATCTGGCCTTCTCCGACGACGGGCGGTATCTCGCGGTCACCAGCCAGGCGTGTGAGCTGGTGGTGTTCCGTACCGACGACTGGAGCGAGCACACCCGCGTCCCCTTCAGCGCCCTGTGGGGGCAGGACATCCAGTGGGTGCCCGGCACCCACCAGATCACCAAGCGCGTCCGATGGGGCGGCGGCGACGCGGACGACGAAGCCCCGACCTGCGCGTACGACGTCGACAGCGGCGCCGAGGTGGACATCCCCCCGCAGCCCCGCGAGGCCCGCTCGCGGACCGGCCGCTACCGGGCGGACGTCGGCTTCGGCCGCCACCGCGCCGATGGCGGCTACGGCGGCTTCACCGGTTTCGGCGGCTGGGTCGACGTCCTGTGCTCGTCCGGCCCATCGCCCCGCCGGCTGCACCTTCCGCGCGGGAAGGAGTCGGTCGGAAGCGTCTCCTTCACCGGCGACGAGCCCGGCCACGAGACCGGCCACGAGACCGGCGACAAGCCCGGCCACGCGACCCGGATGTTCGTCGGCCAGGGGAGCGAGGTGCACATCCTGGACCCGGAGACCGGACGCGTCCTGACCACGCTCACCGGAATCAAGTCCGACGCGATCGTCCGGCCGGACGGGGCCTATCTGGTGGCCGGTGGCGGGAAGGGCCCGGGCGACGACGGGATCGAGGGGGGCGAGCGGATCGACCTGTGGCGGGTCTCCGACGGCGCGCTGCTCATGCGCTGCCGGACCGGCGGCGACATCCTCCCCGCCATGGCCTGGTCGCCGGACGGCAGCATGCTCGCGGTCTCGGTGATCACCGGATACCAGGGGTACGGAGGCGAGTTCCGGATCTACCGCGCCGGAGCCCCCGTCGAGCCCCCGGAGGAGCCGCGCCTGACCCTCGAAGAGCTGCGCAAGCTCGCCGAGGACGCCCGGGACAAGGACGCCCTCTTCCTGTACGACCAGCTGATCGAGCGCGAAGAGGACCCCGCCGCTGTCGGCAGGGCGTACCGGAAGAAGGCCGATCTGCTGCGGGAGCGGGGACGCGATCTGCTCGGCGCCGCCGAGGCGTACCGGCGGGCGATCGAAATCGGCGGGGCGACGAACGCCCTGCGCGCGGCCTACGACCTCGCCTCGGTGCTGTACACCCTGCGGGACTTCGACGGCGCCGTGGAGGCCGCCCGGACGGCCCACCGCATCGCCGCCGGGCGCGATCTCGACCAGAAGAAGAACCGGACGTCGCTGGCCGAGATGGTGACGCGCCTCGCCGACATGCTGCGCACCCGCGGCGGCGACGGCGACAACGAGGAAGCCCGCGCCGCCTATCAGCAGGCCCTCGACCTCGGGGTCAAGAAGCCCGCCTGGGCGACGCTCGGCCTCGGTTGGACGGCCCTCAACCTGGGGGACGAGGAGAGCGCCGAGCCGTATCTGCTGCGCGCGGTGGAGCTGGCCGGAAGCGAGCTCACCACGCGGGGCTACGCCGCCATGCTGCTCGGCGGTATCGCCAAGGACCACCGCGATCTGACCGCCGCGCTGAAGTGGTACCAGAAGGCGTTCAAGGCCGACGACATCCACCGGCCGCTGGCCACCGGCCACCTCGGCGAGCTGCACTACTGGCTGGGCGACCGCGACGGCGCCCGTACCTGGTACGAGCGGCTGCTGAGGGCCACGGACGAGCCCGAGCTGGTCGCCGAGGGCGCCTTCAGGCTCGGTGAGATGGCCGCCGAGGACGGTGACCGCGGGCGCGCGGGCGAGCTGCTGGAACGGGCGGCCGGGACCGGAAGGGGGGAGTTCGCCGAGCGGGCCCGGGAGCTGCTGCGCGGCCTGTCGGCGGACACGTCCTGACTGGTGGGCTACGGATGTGGGCCGCCGGCCTCGCGGCGGCCCTACGCGCGCCGATTGGGCGGGAGCGCGGAAAAGAAGCCGCCCCGCGGCGGGGGTCCACGGGGCGGCAGCTGGGGGGTGGCGGCGATGAGCGGCTAGGAGGCGGCGACCTTCCAGGTGCGGGAGGTGGCCAGCTTCTTCTGCAGGGCGGGGTCCTTGACCGCCTTGGTGTTGTCCGTGGCCTTGGCGGTGATGGTGTGCGCACGGCCGTCGGCGGTGATGCCGAGGGAGGTCGGGGTGACCGAGCTCTTGCCGCGCGCGGCGGTGACCTCGGTGCCGTCCACGGACCAGGTGACCGACGCGGAGGCCGGGAAGGTGACCTTGATGGTCGCGTCGCGCTTGAGGGCGGTGCCCGTACCGGTGTTGCTGCCGAGCACACTGGCGTGCTGGTAGAAGCCCGCGATCATCGCCTCCCGGCCGGGGAGGCTGAACTCCCGGCCGAGGGTGCGCATGATCGAGTTATCGGTGGGGCGGTTGATGCCCTTGGGGTAGTAGCGCCCGCCCTCGTACGCGCCGACCGTGCCCCCGTCGGGCGAGGTCTGACCGATCCAGCGGTACCACTTCTTCTGCTGCGAGGTCATCTGCGCCGCGGTCAGCTTGGTGGCGTTGGACTCGTCGGGCTCGGCGCCGGTGTAGGTGCCGTAGTCGTCGTAGAAGTACTCGTCGGCCAGCTTGCCGAGGGAGTGGCCGGTCTCATGGACGGCCACCTGGTCGGAGTCGGCGTGGTCGGAGGAGGCGGTGGCGATGCCGTCGTAGCCGACCTGCGAGGTGAGGGTGTAGCCGGCGCCGCCGTACTTGGTGGAGTTGGAGAGCACGACGACCAGGTCGGCGTCCGGGGCCTTGGCGGCGTACGACTCGACCTTGTCGGTGTCGACGCACAGCAGCCGCTCGATGTCGTCGCACCAGAAGTACGACTTCAGCGCGGTGTCCTTGACGACGTCCTTGCCCGGGTCGCCGGAGACACCCGCCTGGTTGGAGACCGCGTCCACCGACCAGACGTTGAACAGCTCCTTGTAGGAGGCATACGGCTCGACGGCGGACATCTGCTCCCACTTGGACCGCAGATCGGCGTGGAAGTCGCCCTGCTGGGCGGAGGTGTAGCCGTCGCCGATGAAGACGACGTCGAGCTTGTCGGCCACCGGACCGGTCTGGATGACCGGGCTGACGTCGCCGTCGGCGGCCGCCTCGGAGACGGACAGGGCGCGGTTCGCGCGGGCGATGCGGTCGGGGGTGGCGGCCGGGACCTCGGTGTGGCGAGGGTGGCTGCCGGGGTGGGTGAAGTACTCCACCTCATGGGTGCGCTCGGCGGTCGGTGGCGCCGCGGCGCTGCTCGGGGGCGGCGGCGGATCCGTGGTGGCCGAGGCCGTCGCGGCCAGTGCGGCCGACAGAACGAAACCGCCGGCAACTGCTGCGGTGCGTATGGAGAAACGTCTGGGCAGACGTCTGCGCACGGTCTATACCCCCCGAACTCAACTTCGTAAGCAGCCAGTTAAGCACGATTAAGTCGCCGCTCAACCTAGGGGCTCGGGCCGCGCTTCGGCAATGGGGATTAGGGAAGTCGCTAGTAATCGTCAGCAGTTGTCAGTAGTCACCGGCGTCCCTCCGGCCCCGGCCGACAATGTCTCAGATGGCGTCTCACCATGTGTTTTCGGGGTGCGATCGCGATCCGTTCGGCGCCGGGAGCCGTATCGTCGAGCGATACGTCGAAGGGGGGAGGAGGGGGAAGGAGAGGGGCAGTGGTGGCCGGTGGGCCCCGGGATCCTGGCCGACGGACGGTCGCCGCCTCCTGCTCGACCAACCCTTGATCCACCGCCTCGACATGTTTCAATCCTCGCGTAAATGGACTTAGCTCGGTGATTAAGTTGCCGCCGAGGAGAAGAGGGCAGGGTGGGCGAGAGAAGCGCCGGGGACGTACGGACGGCGGACGGAGCCGCGGAGCTCGGACGCCGGGTGCTCCGGCTGCGTACGGAACGGGGGCTCACCCAGCGGCAGCTGGCCGAGCCCGCCTACACCGCCGCGTATGTCTCCACGCTGGAGTCCGGGAAAGTACGCCCCTCCGAAGCCGCGCTGCGCCATCTCGCCGCACGTCTCGGCATCAGCTACGAGGAGCTGACCACGGGCCGCGACCCGCGCGACGCGGTCCGGCTGCGCGCCGGGCTCACCGACGCCCGCAAGACGCTGGCCACCGGCGACGCCAAGGACGCGGCCACGCTGTTCGAGGAGCTGATGGCCGAGGCGGAGCGGCTCGGCCTCCGCGACGAGCGGGCCACGGCCCTGGTGGGGCTCGGCGACTGCGCACAGGAGACCGGCGAACTCGTAGCGGCCCGCGCCCACTACGAGGCGGCCGAACAACTGCTGGCCGACGAGCCGCTGCCCCGGCGGGTCCCGGCCATCCGCGGACGTGCCGTGGCCCACTTCCTCTCGGGCGAGCTGCGCTACTCCTGCTACCTCCTGGAGAGCGCCATCGACGAGCTCAACGCCTCGGGCCTGCACGACCCCAATGCCCTGCTGCTGCTCTACACCGCCTCGATCGCCCCGTACATGGACATGGGCGCGCACGCCCGCGCCGCGCGCTCCGCCGAGTTGGCGCTCGCGCTGGCCCCCAGCGTCGACGACCCGGGGCTGATCGCCCGGCTGCACCGCGGCGTGGCCCGCACCCTCATCGCCGAGGGCCGCACCGCCGAGGCGGACGCCTCGCTGGCCAAGGCGCAGGAGCTGTACGAGCAGCTGCGCATCCACACCGACCTGGCCCACTGCCACTGGATGCGCGGCTACGTCCACGCCCAGGACGGCAACCTGGAGCGGGCGGAGCGCGAACTGCGCATCGCGCGCGACATGCTGGCGTCCAAGCGGGCCGCGCTGTATGTGGTGCAGGTGGAGGTGGAGCTGGCGGACGTACTGCGGCGGCGCGGGCGGACGGCGGAGGCGGAGGAGCTGCTGCTGCCGCTGCTGAAGCGGTCCACGGGGGATGGTGAACCCGAACCCGAACCCGAAGAGGACGGGGCGACGGGAGACGACGGTGCGGCTTCCGGGCTCACCGCCGAGGCCGGCGCGGTGCACGCGGGCGGGGCCCACCGGCTGCTCGGCCTGATCGCGGAGGAGCGCGGCGACGCGGCGACGGCGGAGGAGCACTACCGCGCGGCCCTGTCCCTGCTGGAACGGACGGGCGCGGCGGGCGATCTGGCCGACCTGTGCCGGCTGCTGGGCGATCTGCTGCGCCGCGCCGGCCGCGCGGAGGCGGCGATGGACGCGTACCGCATGGGCCTGGGCCACCGCGCGGCCCCCGGCACCACCACCCTGGGCCCGGCCCCGGCGGAACCGCCGGTGTGAGGTGAAGAAACCGGTGAGGTGAAGAAACCGGTGAGGTAGAGAAACCGGTCAGGTAGAGAAAAAGGCCGCCGCGTGTGGGGGCCGCGGCGGCCTGGGCCGCGGGGTGGCGCGGCGTGGGACCACTGTGCCCCGCAACGGACCGGCGGGGAATCCACCCCTGGTCTCCCGTCACCCCCGCCGACCGGCGGGGGTGCTCCCCCCGATGGACGGAGGTAGCCACTCCACTTCGTACCGCGCATGCGGCAGGCTGTCTGGGCAATGAGCATGACAGCCAAGGGGAGGGAGCGGCCGGTGATCCGTGTGGCTGTGGTGGACGACGAAGCGCTCGTACGGTCCGGACTGCGGCTGATCCTGGGCACGGCCCCGGACATCGAGGTGGTCGCGGAGTGCTCCGGCGCCGACGCGGTGGCGGCGGTGCACAGCAGCGCGGCCGATGTGGTCCTCCTCGACATCCGGATGCCCGACGTGGACGGGCTGACCGTGCTGAGACGGCTGTTGGAGGCGGACCGCCCCCCGGCCGTCGCCATGCTGACCACCTTCGACGCGCAGGAGTACGTCACGGCCGCGCTGCGCGCGGGGGCCGTGGGGTTTCTGCTCAAGGACACCGATCCGGAACAGCTGGTCGGGGCCGTACGGACGCTCGCGCAGGGCGGCAGCGTGCTGGACCCGGGCGTCACCCGGGCCGTGATCGGCGGCTATCTGGCGGCCGAGGCGGAGGCCACGGCCTCGGCGGCGGTCGAGGCGCTGACGCCGCGCGAGCGGGAGGTGCTGGCGCTGCTCGGGGAGGGGCTGGCCAATCCGCAGATCGCGGAGCGGATGGGGCTGGCGCCCAGCACGGTCAAGGACCATGTACGGGCGCTGCTGGCCAAGTTGGGCGGGGTCAACCGGGTGCAGGCGGCGATCGTGGCCGACCGGGCGGGGCTGCTGGCGGGCGCTCCGTGGGCCGGGAGACCAGGGGGACCAGGCAGAACAGGGACGACAGGTGCCCCCGGGACAGCAGGGGCACCCAGGACAGCAAGAGCACCCGGGACGGCAGGGGCACCCGGGACCGCAGGAGCACCCGGGGGGCCGCGATGACCACGATGAGCACCCCCGTGCTGCGCTGGGCGTCGCTGCTCGTCCCCATGGCCCTCGCAGTGGCCGATGCGCTGCTGGTCAACGGCGTGACGCTGGGCCTGGAGCTGAATGTGTCGCTGGTCGCCGCCACCGCGCTGCTGCTGCGCCGACGGCTGCCGATGACCGTGTTCCTGGCCACGCTGCCAGGGATCCTCATCGGCTACGTCTGGTTCGCGCCCATGATCGCGATGTACACCGTGGCCGCGCGCCGCCCCGACCGCCGGCTGCTCGCCTTCTCGGCGGTGCTGCTGGCCATCGCGCACTTCGTACCGTGGCCGGTCTCGGACTTCGAGCCGACCGCGTACCAGGAGAACACCCTGACCCTGATCGACGCGTGCGTGACCTCCGTCGGCCCCATCGCGCTGGGCCTGCTGGTGCGCACCCGCAGCGAACTGGCAGCCCGTATCACGGACCTGACGCACAGCCGCCGCCACGCCGACGAGCTGCTGGCCCAGCAGGTGCTGAGCACCGAACGGGCCCGCCTCGCCCGGGAGATGCACGATGTCGTCGCGCACCAGGTCAGCCTCATCAGCCTGCAGGCCGGGGCGGTGCAGATCAGCGCGGCGGACACCCAGGCGCGGGAGAGCGCCCGGACGATCCGCGAGCTGTCGGTGCGCACCCTGGACGAGCTGCGCCACATGGTGGGCGTACTGCGCGCGGCGGGCGGCGACCTGGAAGAGCTCACCCCGCAGCCGTGCCTGGCCGATCTGCCGCGGCTGATCGAGCTGAGCGCGCTGGACGTGGACTACGAGGCGGACTACGGGGAGGGGGTGTTGGAGGGCCTGGGGCAGTCGGAGGCGGTCGAGCGGGCGGTGTTCCGCATCGTGCAGGAGGCGTTGACCAATGTGCGGAAGCACGCACCGGGCGCGCGGGTACGGGTCCGCGTCAGCGAGGCCAGTGCTGTCGGCGCGGAAGGCGACGGTAAGGGCGTGCGGGAGCTGTGGGTCGAGGTGCGCAACGGGGCGCCCGACGCGACGGCCACCGCGCCCGGCCTGCCGGGCGGCGGCCACGGCCTGATCGGCCTGCGCGAACGCGCCCAACTACTCGGCGGCACACTGGAGGCGCACCCCCTGCCCGACGGCGGCTTCGCCGTACGCGCCCGGCTGCCCGGAGTCCGGCCCGCGCCCCGGCCGCCCCGGAGCTGAGCGCCAGGGCCGGAGCGCTACGCGCTCAGCGGGTCCACGGCCGCCTCGGTCGCGGCGGTCAGGTCGGGGTAGACGTCGAACAGCCGCCGTACGCCGAGGGCCGCGAGGACCCGGTGGACATGGGAGCCGTGGGCCTCGCCCTGCGAGGGCAGGATCAGCCGCAGCCGGCCGGAACAGGACCGCATCAGCCGCCGCGTCGCGATGAGGACGCCGACCCCGCTGGAGTCGCAGAAGCGCACCTCCTGGAGGTCGAGGACCAACCAGTGGCGGCCCTCGGCCACCGCGTCGTGGACGTGCTGCCGGACCGCGGGGGAGGTCACCAGGTCCATCTCTCCTGAGACCTGGAGGACGACCCACTCCCCCCGCCGGCCCTCCATCACCTTCAACGTCACGCGCCCGAAGCCCTTCGCTCGCCCGCTATCCGGAATTGCCTGTTCCCCAGCGGCTGCCCGCCCGATGCCCCACCAAACACCCCCCGGCAGAAGCCAGAGATGACGACCTTATGCCGTGCGGAAGCGTTTCGTCGCGGGATTCGTGCGCAAAGTGACGGGCCCAATACCATCCGCAGCCCCACCGTGCCGCACTTTGCCGCATGGGGGCGTGTTGTGTCACCCCCCGCACTACATTCGATATGACGGTGGCATCGGCCCCGAAGACCTGGAGCCGACGCCCGGACGACTCGAACACGAGGAATGGGGGCCGTATGGCGAACGACGCACCGCCCCGCTGGGATCGCAGGATGCAGCAGCGGCTGGCACGCGGCGAGGCCGCCGCGCTGGGCGAGTTGTACGACCGTTTCGCCTCCCTCGTCCACAATCTGGCCCACCGCGTGCTCGAGGACGAGGAGGCCGCCGACCGCGTCACCCGCGAAGTGTTCGGCTACGCCTGGGAGAACCCGGACGCGTACGACCCCAAGCAGGGCACGCTGCGCTCCTGGATCGCCACACTCACCCACCGCCAGGCGGTGCACCGGCTCCGCGAGGCCGAGGCGCGCGCCGCCGCCCAACCGACCGGCGCCCAACCAACCGCTGCCCAACCAACCGACCGCACCCAGGAGGACATCGAGGAGAGGATCCGCGAAGCCTCCGTGGCCGCCCGCGCCGACTACATCGTCACGTCCATGCCCGCCCCGCTGCGCGCCGCCCTCGAACTGGCCTACTTCGACCGCCGCGACTACCGCCAGGCCGCGGCCGAGCTCGGTGTGACGGAGGACGAGGCGAGACGCCGCCTCCGGTTGGGCCTGCAGCTGCTGTCGACGGCCAACGTCCCACCCCCGGACGCCGTTCCGCCTCCCGGTTACGGACGGGCGCTGTGAACAGCCCCAGTGACGGCACCGGCGGCGCCGGCGGCACCGACGGCCCGGGGCGCGGCGACGAGCCACCCCTCGCGCCCGAGCCCGCCGACGCACCGCGCATACCCCCGCCGCGCCCGGCCGCCGAGGACAGCGGCCACTGGCCCGCCCACTGGCGCCCGGCGCCCGCCCCCGAAGCCGCGCCTGGCCCCGTGTCCGGCCCCGCGCCCGGCCCCGGGCCCGACGCGCCGCCCGGCCGCCCCGTGTCCGACGCCCCGTCCGTACCGGACTCGGAGCCCTGTGACCCGCCGCACCTCTCCCACGCCGTGCTGAAGTCGCTGCTGGGCGCCTGGGCCCTGACCGCATGCCCACCCGAGGAGACCGCCGCCGTGGAGGCGCACCTCAACCACTGCACCCCGTGCGCCGAAGAGGCCCTGCGGCTGCGCGAGGCGGTCGGTCTGCTGCACACCGAGCAGAGCCTGGACCTCGACCCGCTGCTGCGCTCCCGCGTGCTGGCGGGCTGTCTGGGCCGCCGCCCGGCCCGTATCCCGGTGCCCGACTGGGCCGGGGTCTACGACGCGGAGGCCGCCCGGCTGGACGCGCTGCTGCGCGACATGGGCGAGGCGGAGTGGAGAGCGCCGGTGCGGCTCAGATGGTTCGACGGGGAGCGGCTGGTGGGGCGGGACACCACCGTCGCCGGGGTGATAGGCCACCTGATGGTGGTCGACGGCATCCTCGCCGCGTCCCTCGGGCTGCCCGATCCGCTCGGCGCCCACGCGCCGGGCTCCCCGGCGGACCGTACGGAGGCGTACTGGCGCGGCGTGCCCGCGCGGGGGCCGAAAGCCGCCGGGGAGCCGGGGGCGGTGCGCGAACCGTGGCGGGAGCAGGGCCATGCGCTGGTGCGGACCGTGTCCTTCGCCGGGCGCGGCGTACGCGATCTCTCCGTGCCGTACGGGGACTTCTCGCTGCCCATACGCGACTCGTTCCTCGACCGCGCCTTCGAGTGCTGGGTGCACGCCGGGGACATCGCCGAGGCGATCGACTACCCGTACGAGCCACCCGCCTCGGCCCACCTCAAGCCCATGGTCGACCTGTGCGCCCGGCTGCTGCCCGACGCCCTCGCGGAGCGCCGCCGGGCCGGGCTCGCGGGGCCGCCCCGGCGGCTGGTCGAGGCCGGCGCGCCGGGCCGTACGCTCCATCTGGAGGTCGAGGGCAGCGGCGACTGGTACATCCCGCTGGACTCCCCCGCCGCACAGCCCTCCCCGGAGGACGCCGTGGCCCATATCGCGCTCGACCGCGAGGCCTTCTACCAGCTGGCGGCCGGGCATGTGCCGCCCCAGGAGGCGGCCGCCGGACAGCTCGGCGACCCGGAGGCGATCCGCGACGTCCTCTTCGCGACGGCGTCCCTGTCGCGCCTGTGAGACCTGTCGCGCCTATGAGACCTGGGTACAGGCTCAGGCGAACACCACGGTCCGGTGGCCGTTGAGCAGCACCCGCCGCTCGCTGTGCCACTTCACCGCCCGCGCCAGCGCCTGGCACTCCACATCGCGCCCCACCGCCACCAGCTGGTCCGGGGTGAGCTCATGGCCCACCCGCTCGACCTCCTGCTCGATGATCGGGCCCTCGTCCAGGTCAGCCGTCACATAGTGGGCCGTCGCGCCGATCAGCTTCACACCGCGGGCGTGCGCCTGGTGGTACGGCTTGGCGCCCTTGAAGCTCGGCAGGAAGGAGTGGTGGATGTTGATGATGCGCCCCGACAGCCGCTTGCACAGGTCGTCCGAGAGCACCTGCATATAGCGGGCCAGGACCACCAGCTCCACCTTCTCGGCCTCCACCAGCTCCAGCAGCTCCGCCTCCGCCTGGGCCTTGTTCTCCTTCGTCACCGGGATGTGCCGGAAGGGGATCCCGTACGAGCCCACCAGCTCCGCGAAGTCGGTGTGGTTGGAGACCACCGCCGCGATCTCGACGGGCAGCGCCCCGATCCGCGAGCGGAAGAGCAGGTCGTTCAGGCAGTGGCCGAACTTGCTGACCAGCAGCACGACGCGCATCTTCTCGGCGGCCGGGTGGATCTGCCAGTCCATCCGGAAGGACTCGCCGACCGCCGCGAAGCTCGCCCGCAGGTCCTCCACCCGCACCGGCGAGACCGCCCGGAAGTGCACCCGCATGAAGAAGAGCCCGGTGTCGCGGTCGCCGAACTGCTGACTGTCCTCGATGTTGCAGCCGGTCATGAAGAGATAACTCGACACGGCGTGCACGATGCCCTGCTTGTCCGGGCAGGACAGAGTGAGGATGTACTGGTCGGCGGCGGAATGCGACTGGCTCATGACTCCATAGCGTCGCACACCCCGCGCGGATCCCTAGACCGCATTGGTCATGATCGCCAGCACTTCGAGGGTGTGCGGGGGCAGGTCGGGGTCCTCACCGTCGTTGGCCGCGAGCCGCACATGCGCCTCGCGCGCCGCCCGGACCGCCTCCGGCCACCCGTGGTGCTCCAGGTAGGCCGAGGGCAGGGCGTCCGCGCCGACCTGGTGCATGATCCGCAGCACTCTGAGGACGGCGACGTCGACGAGCGCCGCCTCCTGCGAGTCGCGGAAGATCGTGCCGACGTACTTCTCGGCCGACCAGTTGTCCAGCCAGGTGTCCTCCACCAGCCGGTACACGGCGTCGGTGACGTCCCCGTATCCGTCCAGGCCCGCCAGCCAGCACTCCTGCTGGAAGACGGGATCAGAGAGCATATGAAGCGCTGAGCGCACATTGCTGCGCCAGCGCCACCACGGCATGTCATTGACAGGCATGCCGCCCATGGTGGTCGAGCGACGGCCGCGACGGGAAGACTTCTCCGAACCTTGCACGGGAATCGATCGTACGTTCTTCGCGGGCACACATGCACCGACCCCCCTAATTCACCCTCTCGTCACTTTCTCGCCATTTGCGATAGCCGCCCCGTTACGAGCGGAACGCCACGCTCATATGCCATGACCGGATGGCGACTTTTCTCCCCACGCCCGTGGCTGACGGCCGCGCTCTGTGCCGCGGTCGGGGCGGGGACGCTGACCGGCTGCGGCGCGCTGTCCGGGACGGGATCCAAGGACCCCGTCACCGTCATGACCTGGGCGCCCGAGAACACCAAAGCGACCAATATGCCCGAGATGCCCGCGATGGCGAAGGCATACGCCCGCTGGGTCAACGACAACGGCGGCATCCACGGCCGCAAGCTGAAGGTGCTCACCTGCAACGAGCGCAACGACCCCTCGGAGGCGGCCCGCTGCGCCCGGCGTGCCGCGGATGAGAACGTCGTCGCGGTCGTCGGCTCGTACAGCCAGTTCGGCCGCTACTTCATCTCCGCCCTGGAGGGCTCGGGCATCCCCTATATCGGCGGATACGGGCTGACGCAGGAGGAGTTCGACAGCCCGTACTCCTACCCGGTCAACGGCGGCCAGGCCGCCCTGCTGGCCGGCAACGGACGGCAGCTGGCCTCCGTATGCCGCCGCGTCTCCCTCGTCCGCCCCGACACCATCGCGGGCGACGAGCTGCCCGAACTCCTCGACGCGGGCCTGACGGCCGGCAAGCGCCGCGCCGCCACCGACGTACGGGCCCCCGAGGACGCCGGCGACTATCTGCGGCAGGCCCGCACCGCCCTGAACGGCGTGGGCGCCGAAGCCGCCCTGGGCGGCGCCGCGCAGGGCGCCGAGCTGCCCGACTCCTGTGTGACCGCGGCGCTGGGAGAGCGCACCGGCACCTTCTTCGACTCCTTCCGGCGGCTCCAGGAGGACCACCCGAAGGTACGGATAGCCTCCGTGCTCGGCAGCGTCCGCCAGTCCCTCGTGGACAGCACCGGCGGCCGCGAGAGCCCGCTGGAGGGCGCGTACGCCACCGGCTGGTACCCGGCCGCGGACGATCCGCGCTGGGCGCCCATGAAGAAGGTCATCAAGGACTACGCCTTCGAAGACGCCCGTATCGACGCGGAGGACCCCGGCACCCAGACCACCTGGATCGCCTACACCGTGCTGCGGTCCGTCCTGAACTCCCTGAAGGCCGACGACATCAGCGCCCGCTCCATCCGGCGCGAGCTGGACAACGGCCACGCGGTCGGCACCGGGGGCCTCACCCCGGAACTCCGCTGGGGCTACAAGGACGCGCTGTCCATCCACGGCTATCCGCGCATGGTGAACGCGGACGTGACCTACCAGGTGGTGCGGGACGGGCGGCTGGTCGCGGTCCGCAAGGGGTTCGTGGACGTCTCGACGACGCTCCGGCGGTACGCCAAGGCGGACTAGGCCCAATTTGCGGTGAGTATGGGACAGCGACACGCCGACGTTACGGCACCCCCCGGGCCAGGAACGTCGTGATGGCCGCGATGAACGAGGCCCAGGCCGCCCGCAAC
>NZ_JBSFMM010000070.1:0-48904 GCF_053599555.1 Streptomyces sp. NPDC000941 | reverse complement strand
AGCCGCTAATGCCTCCACGACACCGTCGCCGGCGCCCCGAGCACCCCGCTCGATCTTCCGTAGGGTGCCGACATGGACCCCGGCCGCGTCGGCCAGCTCCTGCTGCGTCATACGTGCGATGCGGCGGTGGTAGGCCACGCGTTTGCCGAATGCGCGGGCGTTCTCAGTCGGCATGCTGGTGCTCCGTTCGGCGCGTCCGCTCCGAACGGTAGCGAGCGGCCTCATATGTACGAGGCCACTTGCTTCATGCGGCGGCGAGCCGTACGAGGTCGTGCAGCGAGTCGATCTGCCAGTCCGCGGCGGCCGCCTCCGCCGTGCCGGACCACAGATGGCCCCAAGGACCACGGTGCAGATGCGCGGCGCGCAGGCCCGCTGCCTTCGCCGGCTGCGTGTCGTTCGCGGGGTGATCGCCTACGTACAGGGTCTGGCTGGGCGCGGTTCCTGCAAGGCCCAGAACGCGGGCGAAGAAGCGCGGATCGGGTTTGGCGATCCCCCACTCTCCTGAGGTGGCGATCTCGTCAACGGGCAGCTTGAGGTCCCGCAGCAGAACACCAGCGCGCGCCGTCTGGTTGCCCGCGATGACGACGCGGATGCCCGCCTCGCGCAGCGCGGCAAGCGCTGGACGCACATCTGGATACAGGTCGGACTCGTCGAGGTCTTCGCCGACTCCAGCGGCCTCCATCGCGGCTCGCTCGGCCGCGATGTCGATGTCGGGCCGGATAAGTCGCAGGGCTTCAGCGTTGTCTCTCCTTGAGCGACCACTGCTCCGACGAGGGCGGAGAGGGTGTGGCGGGGGATCCCCAGCCAGTCAGCCCATGCCCCCCAAACGCGGTCGTCTCGGATCAAGGTCTCGCCGACGTCGAGGACCACTGTGCGGATCATGCGGGCAGCGTAGAGCAGGCCCAATGACGGCCCACAGCACGTCGATGTCCCCGACGCCCGGCTGGGCCGAAGCCGCACCCCGATTAGAGTGGGAGCGCACACCGTGACTGGCGAACGTGGAAGTGACCACGAGGAAGCGGTGTGCGGCTGCGACCATCACGAGGTGCCGCCCGCCTGGGCACCCCGGGACTACGACCGGACCAACCGACCGATCGCCCCGGAGGACACCGTGAGCCTGCCGCACTCTCAATCCACTCCCGCCCCCGTTCTCTCCCATCCCGCGCTGGCCGCCGCCGACCCGGAGCTCGCCGCGCTGGTGGGGGCGGAGGAGCGGCTGCAGGCGGAGACCCTGCGCATGATCCCCAGCGAGAACTATGTCTCCAGCGCCGTTCTGGAGGCATCCGGCACGGTGCTCCAGAACAAGTACAGCGAGGGCTACCCGGGCCGCCGCTACTACGAGGGCCAGCAGGTCATCGACCAGGTCGAGACCCTGGCGGCGGACCGCGCGAAGGCCGTGTTCGGCGTGGAGCACGCCAACGTCCAGCCGTACTCCGGCTCGCCCGCCAACCTCGCCGTCTACCTGGCCTTCGCCGAGCCCGGCGACACCGTGATGGGCATGTCGCTGCCCATGGGCGGCCACCTCACCCACGGCTGGGGCGTCTCGGCCACCGGCAAGTGGTTCCGCGGCGTTCAGTACGGGGTGCGGCAGGACACCGGGCTGATCGACTTCGACGAGGTGCGCGACCTGGCCCGTAAGGAGCGCCCCAAGGTGATCTTCTGCGGTGGTACGGCGGTGCCCCGCACCATCGACTTCGCCGCCTTCGCGGAGATCGCCCGCGAGGTGGACGCGGTGCTGGTCGCCGACATCGCGCATATCGCCGGGCTGATCGCGGGCGGCGCCCACCCCTCCCCGGTGCCGCATGCCGATGTCGTCTCCACCACCACCCACAAGACGCTGCGCGGCCCGCGCGGCGCGATGCTGATGTCGCGCGAGGTCCACGCCAAGGCGATCGACAAGGCCGTCTTCCCCGGGCTGCAGGGCGGCCCGCACAACCAGACCACCGCGGGCATCGCCGTCGCCTTGCACGAGGCCGCCCAGCCCGCCTTCCGCGACTACGCCCATGCCATCGTCGCCAACGCCCAGGCCCTCGCCGAAGCCCTGCTCGCCCGAGGCTTCGACCTGGTCTCCGGCGGCACCGACAACCACCTGATCCTCATGGACCTCACGCCCAAGGACGTGCCGGGCAAGGTCGCGGCCAAGGCCCTCGACCAGGCCGGGATCGTGGTGAACTACAACACCGTCCCCTTCGACCCGCGCAAGCCCTTCGACCCCTCCGGCATCCGGATCGGCACCCCCTCCCTGACCTCGCGCGGTCTGCGCACCGAGCACATGGCCACCGTCGCCGAGTGGATCGACCGGGGCGTGGGTGCCGCCGGGAGCGGCGACGAGGAAACGCTCGCCAAGATCAGGGCCGAGGTCGCCGAGCTGATGGCCGCCTACCCCGCCCCCGGTCTGCCGACCGCCTGACGTCGTTCGGGCTGACGTCGTTCGGGCTGGCGTCGTTCGGGCTGACGTTGTTCGGTCTGGCGTCGTTCGGGCTGACGTTGTTCGGGCTGGCCCCTTCCGGTCTGACCCCGTCCGGTCTGGTGCTGTTCGGTCTGAGCCCGTCCGGGCTGGGCCCGTCCGGGCTGGGCCCGTCCGGGCTGGCCCCTTCCGGCTGGAAGCCCTCCGGCCTGGGCCCGGGCTGGTCGTCCGCGGAGCCCTGTCCGGCCGTCAGGCCGGGCAGGTCCCGCCACTGCTCGTCCGCCCGGACCTGGACCCGCCCGTCCCGGTCCGGAGCGGTCGCGGGGGCGGCCGCCGAAACGCCCACTATCCGCGCCATCACCCGCTCGATCAGCGTCTCTCCGTCCACCGGCGACCCGCCCAGCGGGGGAGACTCCAGCGCGCGCCCGAGCGCCCGCAACTCGTCGGGCAGGCGCCCGTCCACGTCCCCGTCCCGGTCCCCGTCCCCGCTCCGGGCCACAGCCTCGGTGTCCTTCGCGGGCGACCCCGAGCCTCTCTCCGTAGTCCTCTCCGCAGTCCTTTCCGCGTTGCTCTCCGTCACTTCCTCGCCTTCCTTCCTCCTCCGCCACCAGCCCCTCCAGTCGCCTCAGCGCACGGCTGAGCCGGGATTTCACCGTGCCGCGCGGCCAGCCGAGCGCTTGCGCGGTCTCCGACTCGTCCAGATCCAGCAGATAGCGGTAGGTGACCACCCGCCGCTGCGGCTCGCTCAGCTCGTCCAGCGCGGCCAGTAATCGGGCCCGCCGCTCGCCCGCGAGCGCCGCCACCGCCGGGTCCGCGGATTCCGGTATGGCCGACTCGGATCCGCCGCGGCCGGCACAGCCGCCCAGCGCCGCTTCCCGGCCCACCGCCGCACGCATGCGGCGCGCCGAGCGGAGCAGGTTGCTGGTCTCGTTGGTCACGATCCGCAGCAGCCATGGGCGGAACGACGCGCCGTCCCGGAATCCCCCCAGAGCGAGATACGCCTTGACGAACGCGTCCTGCACCACGTCCTCCGCGTCGGGGCCCGCCCCGAGCAGCACGGCGGTGCGATGGGCGATCGGTGCGTGTGCGCGCATCAGCTCCGCGTACGCCTCGGTGTCCCCGGCGCGCACCCGCGCGATGATCTCCGCTTCGGCCGACGCCGTCCCTGCCGATGCTGTCCCTGCCGATGCTGTCTCTGCCGATGCCGTCTCGGCTTCCGCCCCTGCCGTCTTCCGCACGGCGAGGTCCCCCTCCCGCGCCCTCTCACGAGTCCTCACACCTTTCATACACCGGCGGACCGAGACCGGTTCCACACCTGAGAGAATGGGTGCCATGGCCCTCGATCGTCCCCGTGCACTCTCCGGTATCCAGCCCACCGCAGGCTCGTTCCACCTCGGGAACTACCTCGGTGCGATCCGGCAGTACGTCGCGCTGCAGGAGACCCACGACGCCTTCTACATGGTCGTGGACCTGCATGCGATCACCGTGCCGCAGGATCCGGCGGCGCTGCGCGCCAACACCCGCCTTGCCGCCGCCCAGCTGCTCGCCTCGGGGCTCGACCCGGACCGCTGCACCCTCTTCATCCAGAGCCATGTGCCCGAGCACGCGCAGCTCGCCTGGGTGATGAACTGTCTGACGGGCTTCGGCGAGGCGTCCCGGATGACCCAGTTCAAGGACAAGACGGCCAAGCAGGGCGCGGACCGGGCCACCGTCGGGCTCTTCACCTACCCGATCCTCCAGGTCGCCGACATCCTGCTCTACCAGGCCAACCATGTCCCGGTCGGCGAGGACCAGCGCCAGCACGTCGAGCTGACCCGTGACATCGCCGAGCGCTTCAACGGGCGCTTCGGTGACACGTTCACCATTCCCGCTCCGCATATCGTCAAGGAGACCGGGAAGATCTACGACCTTCAGGACCCGGCGATCAAGATGAGCAAGTCGGCGTCCACGCCCAAGGGCATCATCAGCCTGCTGGACGAGCCCAAGGCCTCGGCGAAGAAGATCAAGAGCGCGGTCACGGACACCGAGACCGAGATCCGCTACGACGAGGAGAAGAAGCCCGGCGTCAGCAATCTGCTGACCATCTACTCCACCCTCACCGGCACCACGATCGTCGACCTGGAGCGGAAGTACGAGGGCAAGGGCTACGGTGCGCTCAAGACCGAGCTCGCCGACGTGCTGGTCGAGTGGGTCACCCCGTTCCGCGAGCGTACGCAGGAATACCTCGCGGACCCCGAGACGTTGGACGGAATCCTGGCCAGGGGCGCGGAGAAGGCCCGCGCCGTGGCGTCCGACACGCTGGCCCGCGCCTACGACAAGGTGGGCTTCCTGCCCGCCAAGCACTGACCCGCCAAGCACTGACCGGCACTACTCGCACCGACCGGCACTACTCGATCACCTCGATCACCGGCCGATGTCCCAACGCCCCCTTCGCGGGGGCCGTGGGTACGTGCGCCGATGGACCGGCGAACCTAGCCGCGAAGGCGGCTCAGCCGCCACACTGACACCGGATACAGCGGCTCAGGCCCACAACGCCCGGGAGGGCCAGGAGGGAGAACGCAGTGGGGACCGTAACGCTCGGCGTTTCGATCGCGGTCCCGGAGCCGTACGGCAGCTATCTGCAGCAGCGGCGCGCGGGCTTCGGCGACCCTGCCGCTCATGGCATCCCCACCCACGTCACGCTGCTGCCGCCCACCGAGGTCGACTCCTCGGCGCTGCCCGGCATCGAGCGCCATCTGGCGACGGTCGCGGCCGAGGGCCGGCCGTTCACGATGCGGCTGGAGGGCACCGACACCTTCCGCCCGCTTTCCCCGGTCGTCTACGTCAAGATCGCCGAGGGCGTCGAGGAGTGCGCGGCGCTCCAGGAGCGGGTGCGGGTCGCCTCCGGGCCGTGCGCCCGTGAGCTGCAGTTTCCGTACCACCCCCACGTCACGATCGCCCATGGCATCGACGAGGAGGCCATGGACCGGGCGTACGCGGAGCTGAAGGACTTCGAGGCGGCCTGGACGATCGACGGCTTCGCGCTCTATCAGCAGGGCGCGGACGGGGTCTGGCGTCTGGAGCGCGAATACCCTTTCGGCGACGGCCCCGGCCCGTCGGGCCCCGGCCCGGTGCTCCCTCGCCAGGTCAACCTCTGCCGTCCGCCCGCGCCGTCCCTCTGACGGATCTGTAACAGCCAACGGATCTGTAACAGCCAACGGATCTGTAACAGCCAACGGATCCGTAAGAGTCAACGGATCCGTAAGAGTGATGAGCGGGGTGTCGGACAAGTCGATTCCGGCTGACGGCCCGTCGTAGCGAGACCCTGGCCTCCTCGCCCCGGGACTGGAAGCCGACCGAAGGGTACTCGCTGATCATGGACTGGTTGACCCGGCTGCCCGTGATCGGCCCCCTGATCGTCCGGCTGACGCACACCCACGCGTACCGCTCGTACGAGACGCTGGAGCGCGTCCACTGGACCCGGCTCGCCGCCGCCATCACCTTCATCAGCTTTCTCGCCTTCTTCCCCCTGATCACCGTCGCCGCCGCGATCGGTGCCGCGACGCTCAGCGCGGACCAGATGCGGCAGCTGGAGAAGAAGCTCGCCCAGCAGGTCCCCGGGATCTCCGGGCAGCTCGACCTCAGCGGCCTCATCGAGAACGCCGCCACCGTCGGCGTCGTGGCCGGAGCGCTGCTGCTGTTGACCGGCATCGGCTGGGTGGGCTCGCTGCGTGAGTGTCTGCGCGCGGTGTGGGAGCTGGAGGAGGACCCCGGTAACGCGGTGAAGCGCAAGCTCAAGGACGCCGTCGTGCTCTTCGGCCTCGGCGGTGTCGCGCTCGCCTCCTTCGCCGTGTCCGCCTTCGCCGTCACCGCCGTCGGCTGGACCGCGCGCCATCTGGGCATCCCCGAGAACGGGCCCGGCGGCTCGCTGCTGCGGCTGGCGGCCTTCGCGGCCGCCGTCGTCGCCGACTTCGTGCTGCTGTGCTACGTCCTGACCTGGCTGCCCGGCGTACAGCCACCCCGCAGGAGCGTCGTCGTCGCGGCGCTCATCGGCGCGATCGGCTTCGAACTGCTCAAGCTGCTGCTGAGCAGCTACCTCCAGAACGTCGCGGCCAAGAGCATGTACGGGGCCTTCGGGGTGCCCATCGCCCTGCTCCTGTGGATCAACTTCACCGCCAAGCTCACGCTCTACTGCGCCGCCTGGACCGCCACCAAACCCGTCTCCGAGCCGGAGCGGCCCGGGCTGGGGATCCCCCAGCCCGAGCGCTCCTGACGCCCGCGTTACCCGGCGCCGGGACTCGCGAGCAGAGCGTGCTCAGCCGCGTGAGCGCGTGCTCAGCCGCGTGAGCGGCGCCGCACCAGCTCCGGCAGCGGCCACCGCCGGTGCACCGCGTACGCCACGCCGCCCAGCAGCACCAGCGAGCCGCCCGTGACACCGACTGCCGTCCACATGCCGCCCGAGCCCGAGCCGTCGTCGCCGGGCGAGACGGCCGCCTGGGCGTGGTCACCGGTCTTCTTCCCGCTGCCCCCGGCGCCGTCCGACCCGGACCCGCTCTCCAGGCCCTTGGGGCCCGGCCGGACGAGCGTGCCCACCGGCTCGACCTTGCCGGCCGACTTGAAGCCCCAGTCGAAGAGTTTCGCGCTCTCCTTGTAGACCTCGTTGCGCTCCTCCTTCTGCGGGTTCATGACGGTGACCAGCAGCACCCGGTCGCCGTGCTGCGCGACCCCGGTGAAGGTGGAGCCGGCGTGCGTCGTGTAGCCGTTCTTCACCCCGGCGATGCCCTTGTACTGCGGGACCTCGTAGCCGGTCAGCAGGCGGTTGGTGTTCTGGATCCCGAAGCTCTCGCGCTTCTTCTTCCCCTTGTTCTTCTTGTCCTTCTTGTACTCGCCGGGGAACTGTGCGGTCGCCGTCGAGCAGTACTCCCGGAAGTCCGCCTTCTGCAGCCCCGAGCGGGCGAACAGCGTGAGGTCGTACGCGCTGCTGACCTGGCCCTTCTCGTCGTAGCCGTCCGGGGTGACGACCTGCGTGTCGAGCGCGTTCAGCTGCTCGGCGTGCGCCTGCATCTCCTGGACCGTCTTCCCCTTGCCGCCGTTCATCGCGGACAACACATGCACCGCGTCGTTGCCCGAGCGCAGGAAGACACCGAGCCACAGATCGTGCACCGAGTACGTCAGGTTCTCCTTGACGCCGACCAGGCTGCTGCCCGCCCCCATGCCCGCCAGGTCGGACGGCGCCACCTTGTGCTCGCGGTCCTTGGGGAGCTTGGGCAGCACCGTGTCCGCGAAGAGCATCTTGAGGGTGGATGCGGGCGGCAGCTTCCAGTGCGCGTTGTGCGCGGCCAGTACGTCGCCGGACTCGGCGTCGGCCACCATCCAGGAGAGTCCGCTCAGCCCCTTGGGCAGCGCGGGCGCACCGCCCTTCAGCGAGACCTGGGTGCCCGCGCGGCCGAGCCGTTCGCCGCCCACGTCGGACATCTTGGCGGGCGGCTTGGGGGTGTCGTCGTCGCGGTCGGCGGTCGGCGCGGCGGCCTGAGCCGGGGCGGCGGACAACATGGCGGCCAGGAGAAGGGCGGCGGAGGCGGCCAGGGGGGCGGCGGTGCGCCGCTTGGGGGCGCGGGAGGAGGTCGGCACCCCTGTGAACGTACCGGCCGTCGAACCCCCGGGCGAAATGGCTGCGGTCTTGCGAGTGTTCGACCCGCGCGAGGTACGTCCGCCATGCGTGTTCATACTGGAAAGCATGAAGCTCAGCCGCCCCATTTCCTGGTTCCTGCTCGCCTTCGGGGTCTGGAGCTGGGCCATCTGGTTCACCTTTGTCAAAAACTTGTGGAAGGACAGCAGCGGGCTGGCTTTCGACGACGCCGGAGATCCCACCGCGTACTTTTGGGTGCATCTGCTGCTCGCGATCACCTCATTTCTCTTGGGGACGGGAATCGGCGTGATCGGGTTCCGTGGGCTGCGCGCTCTGCGCCACGAGGACGCCGCTGATGCCGCTGAAGCCGCTGAAAAACAGCAGCAGCACTGAACGGGAGGACCTGGGTTGGTCGTGCTCTTCGCCCTCGTGGCGCTTGCCGTCGTCGGCCTGCTGGCCGGTGTCCACTGGTATCTGTGGCGCCGGCTCGTCCGCGATACGACGGCGCGGGGCGGGCGCGCCCGGCGCGCCGGTACGGTCGCCGTGGTGGTGCTGCCGCTGATCAGCGTGGGCGCGCTGGTCTCCGGGCGGGCCGGGGCGCCCTTCGCCCTGCAGCAGGCCCTGGCCTGGCCGGGGTATCTGTGGCTGGCGCTGGTGCTGTATCTGACGCTCGCCCTGCTGGCTGGCGAGGCGGTACGGCCGCTGCTGCGCCGCTGGCTGGAGCGGCGCGACGCGGCCCGGTCCGGTCAGCCCGAGCCTGAGCCTGAGCCCGAGCCCCAGTTGATCGCCTCGCCCGCCGAACCGCCCGCCGACTCTCCTACGGAGCGGACGCCGGTGGCGGTGCGCACCGAGACCGAGACCGCGACCGAGACCGAGACCACGACCACAGACGCGCCGCCGCCCCCCTCCCGCCGCCTGTTCGTCGCGCGGACCGTGGCCGTCGGGGCGGCCGCCGTGGCGGCGGGCACCGTGGGGTACGGGACGTACGACGTGCTGCGCGGGCCGCGCCTGAAGCGGGTCACCGTGCCGCTGGCCAAGCTGCCGCGCCAGGCGCACGGGTTCCGGATCGCCGTGGTCAGCGATATCCACCTCGGGCCGATCCTGGGCCGCGCCCACACCCGGCGGATCGTGGAGACGATCAACCGCACCAGCCCCGATCTGATCGCCGTCGTCGGCGACCTCGTCGACGGCAGCGTCGAGGATCTGGGCCCCGCCGCCGAGCCGCTGCGCGAGCTGCGCGCCCGCCATGGGTCGTACTTCGTCACCGGCAATCACGAGTACTTCTCCGGCGCGGCCCAGTGGGTCGACCACGTACGCGAGCTCGGGCTGCGGCCGCTGGAGAACCAGCGCACCGAGCTGGGCGGCTTCGACCTCGCCGGGGTGAACGACATCGCGGGCGAGGACGAGGGCCAGGGTCCCGACTTCAAGGCGGCGCTCGGCGACCGCGATCCGGCCCGCGCCTGTGTGCTGCTCGCCCACCAGCCCGTGGTGATCCACGACGCGGTGGACCACGGCGTGGATCTCCAGCTGTCCGGACACACCCACGGCGGCCAGATGTGGCCCGGCAACTACGTGGCCGAGCTCGCGAACCCGACCGCCGCCGGACTCGAGCGCTACGGCGACACCCAGCTCTACGTCACGCGCGGCGCCGGCGCCTGGGGCCCGCCGGTACGGGTGGGGGCGCCGCCGGACATCACCGTCGTGGAGCTGGCGGCGACCCGCGCCTGACCCCCGGCAACCCACATCAGGGCGCCGTCTGCCGGGCCGCCGGCCGTCCGGCCGTGGTCGTCGTCTCAAGGCCGGCCGCCGCCCGCGCCCGATGGTGGCCGTCCGCCCGCGCCGACGGCAGGGCCACCACGACCGTCAGCCCCACGCCCGGGGCGGTGGTGACCCGTACCGTGCCGCCGTGCGCGTCGACCGCCGCCCGTACGACCGCCATGCCAAGACCGCTGCCCTCCGCGCCGCCCGTGCGGAAGAAGCGGTCGAAGATGCGCTCCGCGTCCTGCTGACCCATGCCCGGCCCCTCGTCGGCGACCCGCAGCACCCCGTATCCGCCCTCCTCGGCCACGCTCACCCGCACCCGCGCGTCGGCGGGCGTGTGGATGCGTACGTTGGCCAGCAGATTGCTGACGATCTGGTGGAGGGTCGGCTCGTCGGCGAGGACCGGGCAGTCCGCTGGCAGGCGCAGCTCGACGGGGCGGCCGGGCTGCTGGGCGCTGAGGTCGGCGGCGGCGCCGCGCGCCACGCCCGCCAGGTCGACCGGTGCGGGGAGCAGCCGGGGCCGCTGGTCGAGGCGGGCCAGGGCGAGGAGTTCGTCGACGAGCCGGGCCATCCGTTCGGCCTCGGCGTTCATCCGGGCCATCGCGCGCGCTCGTTCCGCCTCGTCCTTGAACATGCCCTTCTCGTCCAGCTGCAGATAGCCGCGGATCGCGGAGAGCGGCGTCCGCAGCTCGTGCGAGGCGTCGGCGATGAACCGGCGCAGCTGTCCGGCGGCGTGCTCGCGCGTGACGAAGGCGGTCTCCAGCTGCTGGAGCATGGCGTTGAGGGCGGTGCGCAACTGTTCGACCTCGCCGCCGCTGTGCCGGTGGCCGCGGGAGGCGACCCGGCGGGAGAGGTCGAGCCCCTGGGGGCAGCCCTCGGCGATGGCGGAGGCGGTCTCGACCATGTCCTCCAAGGGGCGCAGCCGCCGCCGCGTGCCGAAGAAGGTGGCCGCGCCCAGGCAGGCGGCCAGGGCGGCGCCGATGGTGAGCACCATCCGTACGACCTTGTGCATGGTCTGGGTGACGGCCGTGGTGGAGTTGGCCATCAGGACCAGCAGCCCGTCGGGGCCGCCCAGGCGCAGGGCGGTCACCCGGTAGCCGGTGCCGTGCGCCGTCACGTCGATGGGCTCGTCGCGGCGGGCCAGCGCGGCGGCGTCGGGGACGGCGTCGGCGAGGGCGCGCTGGGCGGCGTCCGGCGGCACCTTGCCGAACGTCGCGGCCTTGCCGTCGCGGCCGACGACGGTGAACAGGGTCCGGGTCCGGTTGGAGTGGTTCTGGTCGGCGAACTGGCCGCTCAGGTCGGCGATCGCGGCGATGGCCGCTATCTGGTCGCTGCTCAGCCCGGTCCGCTGGAGCCCGTTGCGGGAGGCGATGAGATCGTTGTCGATGTTGGCGACCATGTAGTGCCGGATGCCCATGGTGCTGACCCACAGCGCGGCGGCGATGCCGAGCGTCAGCATGGCGATGATGCTGAGCGTCAGCTTGGCCCGTAGCGTCGCGCGCTGATGCCGCTCCTTCCGCCGGCACCTCCCGCACCCCCAGCACCAGCACTTCACGCCCCAGCACTTCACGCCCCAGCACTTCACGCCGGCTCCACGGGCCGCAGACCGTAGCCGACGCCCCGCCGGGTGCGGATCAGCGGCGGCCCCAGCGGGTCGAGTTTGCGCCGCAGATAGCTGATGTACGTCTCGACGACCGTGGATTCGACGGGCTGCTCGTACCGCCATACGTCCCGCAGCAGCTGCTCCTTGGGCACGATCCGGTCCGCGTGCCGCACCAGATGGCGCAGCAGCGCGAACTCGGTCGGGGTCAGATCCGCGCTGCGCCCGCCGCGCCGCACCGTGTACGTGGCCTCGTCGAGCTCCATGTCACCGTGGCGCAGCACCGGGGGCCGGGGCGGCGGCGGGGCGTCCGGGTCCGGGCCCGGCGGGCGGGTGCGGCGCAGCACGGCCCGGATCCTGGCGACCACCTCGTCGACGTTGAACGGCTTGGTGATGTAGTCGTCGCCGCCGAGGGCGAGGCCGCGCACGATATCGGCGGGGGCGTCGCGCGCGGTGAGGAAGACGACCGCCAGATCGGCGCGTTCGGCGCGCAGCACCCGGCACACATGGCGCCCGTCGCCGTCGGGCAGGGCGATGTCGAGCAGGACGGCGTCCGGGCGCGCCTCGCGGGCGAGTTCCACGGCGGCCCGCGCGCTGCCCGCGCACACCACCGAGAAGCCGTGGAAGCGCAGGGTGATGGCGAGCACGTCCGCGATGCTCGGCTCGTCCTCGACGATCAGGACGGTGGCGCTGCCAGGACTGCCAGGGCTGCCAGGGCTGCCGGGGCTGCCGACGCTGCCAGGACTGCCAGGGCTGCCAGGGCTGCCAGGGCTGCCAGGGCTGCCAGGGCTGCCAGGGCTGCCGACGCTGCCAGGGCTGCCGGGGTTGCCGTTGGGGTCTGCGGCACTCATCTCCCCAGTATCGGTCGCAAAATTGCGCGATCCCATGGGGAAGCCTGGGAGCTTCTTGTGAGTCCGGGGCCGGTCGCCCTGCCGCCCTACCCCCGCGGCCGAGCCTTGGTGCGTACCTCGGGGACGTACGCCAGAACATCACGAGAACACGAGAAACAGGGGGCGGAACGCATGGCGGCATGGGCACGGTGGTGCCTCAGACACCGGCTGGTGGTGCTTCTGCTGTGGGTGGGGGCGCTGTTCGGCACGGCCGTCGCGAGCGGGGTCGCGGGCAGCGCGTACGCGAACGTCTTCGGCTTCCCGGGGACCGAGTCCTCGCGGGCCATGGAGCGCATGGAGAAGGCGTTCCCGCAGCGCGCGGGGGACACCGACAGCGTGGTGTGGGAGGTGGATCAGGGCAAGTCGGTCAAGGATCCGGCCGTACGGGAGCGGATGTCGGCGGCGCTCGCCGATATCGGGAAGCTGCCCGAGGTGGGCACGGTGGTCAGCCCGTACGAGCCCGAGGGCGCGCGGCAGATCAGCGAGAACGGGCGGATCGCCTACGCCGAGGTGACCTTCACCAAGCAGGCGTTCGAGCTGCGGAAGGAGAACATCCAGAAGGTTGTCGACCGGGCCGAGGAGGCGCGTACCGGCGGGCTGCGGGTGGAGCTCGGCGGGCAGGCCATCGAACAGACGCAGGAGCCCCCGGCCGGGCTTTCGGAGGCGGTGGGCATCGTCGCGGCGGCCGTCGTGCTCTTCCTCGCCTTCGGATCGCTGTTCGCGATGCTGCTGCCGCTGCTCAACGCCATCTTCGCGGTGGGCACCGGCCTGTCCGGGCTGATCCTGCTCAGCCATGTCGTCGATCTGCCCGATGTGGCGCCGCTGATGGGCAGCCTGATCGGGCTCGGCGTCGGCATCGACTACGCGCTGTTCATCGTCACCCGGCACCGCAAGGGCCTTCGGGCGGGCCTGGATCCGGCCGAGTCCGCGATGCGGGCGCTGGACACCTCCGGCCGCGCGGTGCTGTTCGCGGGCGGCACGGTGTGTATCGCGCTGCTGGCGATGTTCTCGCTGGACCTGAGCTTCCTCAACGGCGTCGCGATCGCCGCGACGCTCACCACCCTGCTCAGCGTGGCGGCCGCGGTCACCCTGCTGCCCGCGATGTTCGGCTTCCTCGGGCACCGGGTGCTCAGCCGCAAGGAGCGGCGGGCCCTGGCGGAGGAGGGGCCGCGGGAGGGCGAGAAGCCCGGCGGGCGGGCGGTGCGCTGGGCCTCGTTCGTGGAGCGCCGGCCCAAGGTGCTGGCCGCGGTCGCGCTCGTCGTGATGGCGGTGCTCGCGATCCCCACGCTCTCGCTCCGGCTGGGCACCAACGACCAGGGCAACCAGCCCGAGTCGCAGACCACCCGCAAGGCGTACGACCTGCTGGCTGAGGGGTTCGGGCCCGGCTTCAACGGGCCGCTGCTGATGGTCGCGGACGTCTCCGGCGGGGCGGCCGAACAGCGGGCGCTGGACGGTCTGGTGCGCCGGGTGAACGGCACCGAGGGCGTGGTGCGAGCCGTACGGCTGCCCGCCCCGCCCGGAACGGCCAAGGACACGGCGGTGGTGCAGGTGGTGCCGACCACCTCGCCGCAGTCGGAGAAGACCGACCGGCTGATCGACAGGTTGCGCGACGACATCGTGCCCGCGGCCGAGCGGGGCACCGCGCTCGAGGTCGACATCGGCGGTGCCACGGCCATCCAGAAGGACTTCGCGTCGGTCATCGGCGAACGGCTGCCGCCGTTCATCGCGCTGATCGTCGGTCTTGGCGCGCTGCTGCTGCTCGTGGCGTTCCGCAGCGTGGTGGTGCCGCTGACGGCCGCGGTGATGAACCTGATCGCGGCGGCCGCGTCCTTCGGCGTGCTGGTGGCGATCTTCCAGTGGGGCTGGGGCATGGACCTGCTGGGCCTGGGCAAGGAGGGGCCGATCATCTCCTTCCTGCCGGTGATCATGCTGCCGCTGCTGTTCGGGCTGTCCATGGACTACCAGGTCTTCCTGGTCAGCCGGATGCACGAGGAGTGGGTGCACACCAAGGACAACGCGCGGGCGGTACGGGCCGGGCTCGCCGACACCAGCCGGGTCATCAACTGCGCGGCGCTCATCATGATCTGCGTGTTCTCCTCGTTCATCCTCAGCGGCGACCGGGGCGGCGTCATGGCCGGGCTCGGGCTCGCGGGCTCCGTGGCGCTGGACGCGTTCATCCTGCGCATGGTGCTCGTACCGGCCCTGATGCAGCTGATCGGCCGGGCCAACTGGTGGCTGCCGCGCGCGATCGACAAGCGGCTGCCGCATCTGGCGGTCGACCCGCCGGACCGCCCGTACCCGGGGGTCGCCCCGGGAGCCTCGCCGGAGTCCGAGGGAGAACGGGAGCTGGTGGCGGAGCGCTGAGTTCACGCGCGGGCGGGGGCGCTTCCGGGAACCGGGAGCGCCCCCGCGCCGTATGGTGATGGTGGTCGACGTCCGCCGATCCATCGGCCAAGCGGCGCCGCCCACAGGGGGGTTGGGATGACGGGTTACGACAGAAGATGACGGGTTACGACAGAAGCGGAGAAGGGCTTGCGCCGGGAGGCCGGGTCGGGCCCTATCGCATCCTGTCGGTGCTCGCCGACGGGGGCATGGGGCGGGTGTATCTGGCCCGCTCATCACCCGGTGGCCGGTTGGCCGCGCTCAGGACGATCCGTGCGGAGGGGCCGGTCGGCGACGCCGCCCGGCAGCGGTTCGCGCATGAGGTGACGCTCGCCAGGCGGGTCGCGGGCATCTACACCGCCAACGTGGTGGACGCCGACCCCGCGGCCGAGGTGCCGTGGCTGGCCACCGAGTACATCGCGGCGCCTTCCCTGGCCCATCTGGTCGAGACCTGTGGGCCGCTGCCCGTCCGCGCGGTGCGGTGGGTGGCCGCCGGGGTCGCCGAGGCGCTGGTGAACGTGCACGCGGCGGGGCTTGTGCACCGGGACGTCAAGCCCTCCCATGTGCTGCTGCCCGAAGGCGGTCCGCGCGTGATCGACTTCGGTGTCCCGCACGCCGTCGACCTGACCCGGACCACGGCCACGCCGGGGACGATCGCCTTCACCTCGCCCGAACAGGCCCGGGGCGAGGAGAGCGGCGCGGCGTCCGATGTCTTCTCCCTCGGGGCGACGATGTTCTATCTCGCGGTCGGCCGCCCCCCGTACGCTCCCCCGTACGCCGAGGCCGGCGAGGTTCCCCAGCTGCTGGGGCGGGTCGCCCAAGGGCGGCTCGACCTGACCGGCCTGCCCGCTGAGCTCGACGGCCTCGTACGCCGCTGTTTGGCGGCCGACCCGGCCGACCGGCCGTCGCCGCGGGAACTGCTCGGGGCCCTGGCCGCTGAGTTGGACGAGTCGGCCACGGCCACGGCCTCGGACGACCCGGCCTGGCTGCCGCCGAGTTGGTTACGGGCCATCGACGCCTTCCGGGAGCGCGGCACGCCGGGCGGTTCCTGGGACCTGATGCAGCCCGGCGAAACACCGTGGCCGGCGGAGGCCGACGTACTCCAGGACGTACGGACCGCGCCGGTGCGGAAGACCGCGGTCGCGGTCGCCGCGGTCGTCGTGGGCCTCGGTGTCGTGGCGGCGGTGCTGATGTTCGGCGGCGTGATGTCCGACGACGGGGACAAGCCGAAGGCGCGGGCGGGCGGCAGCACATCGCCATCGCAGAGCACACTGCCATCGCAGAGCACGTCGCCGTCGCCGCCGCCGTCGCTGTCGCAGGGTTCGGCGAGTTCCACGCGTACGGCGGACACGGCCGGGGAGCCCGCGCTGCTGACCGGCGAGTGCACCGATGTCTTTCATGACGGCAGCGCGTGGTTTCCCGCCGACCAGGCCCCGGGGCCGGTCGACTGCGCGGCCGACGACGCCTACTACAAGGTGGTCGACCGCGCGGAGGAGCGCGAGGGGCTGGACTGTTCGGAGACCTGGCAGATCGAGTGGAAGCCGGCCGAAGCGGAACGGCCGGCGCTGTGCATGGAGCGCGTCTACCGGGTTGGGCAGTGCTTCCCGCTGCGTACGGACTCGTCGAGCGACGAGATCGTCGAGGCGCGGGTCGGCGCCCGGACGCCGTGTGCGAGGCAGATCCCCTTCACCGGCCGCGGCTGGCTGAAGGCGCGGATCTTCAAGGTGCTCGGAGGCCAGGACGAGGTCTACGCGGACGCCTGCGGCGATGACCTCGGGACGTACACGGTGATCGTCAGGCCCGGTGAACTCGCCCTCTGCGCCCGCGAGGCATGAACCGGGCCTGACCCGGACTCAGACGCTGGTGAGCGTCTTCTCTCGCGGGGCGGTTGCGCTCACGGCGACGGGGCCGGTCCCGACGGGGCCGGGGACGGCGACGGGGGCGGGGACGGCGACGGGGGCGGGGACGGTGACGGCGACCGGGACGGCCACCGCGCCGCGGGGGCGACGGGCGCGGGTGTGCGGCAGAGCCTCGTTGCGGAGCCCTGACAGGGTCTCGTGCGGGCCGAGCCCATCGGGGTGCCGCAGCGTCCGACGCCCGTACGCCACCAGCAGCGCGACGCCCAGCATCGGGACGAACGCCTGCTCGGGCGAGGACGCCACGAGGTACACCGCGTCCTCCCCGTTCGCCTGAGCGGTGTGGAGAAGGCCGGGCAGCGACGGCTCGAAGAGCAGCACCGCCGCCGCGAACGACAGCCCCGCCAGCAACGGCAGCGCGGCCACGCCGAGCACCAGCGCCCGTACCGCCAGCCGCCAGAGGGGGAGCGCCCCGCCGGCGCCGTCCGAGGGGACCACCCGCAGCAGCAACAGCCGCTTGCCGGGCGTCGCCCCGGTCAGATACGGCAGGACGACGAACCACCCGGCGAAGGCCGCGATCGGCACCCACAGCACGAGGTCCGTCGCGTCGTAAAGGACCGTGCCCACCGCGAGGGCGAGAAGCGTCGCCGCCGCATACCCGACGAGGTCGACCACCAGCGCCGTCAGCCGCCGCCCGAACGGCACCGGGTGGCGCGCCAGCGCCCGCCCGTCCAGCGTCTCCAGCGTGGGCAGCCGCCGCGCCACGGGCCCGGCCAGGACCCAGCCGAGCATCGCGCCCGAGGTGTTGACGATCAGATCGTCCACGTCGAAGAGCCGGTACGGGCATGCGTACAGGCCCCACACCCCGCTCCACTGCGTCAGCTCGAAGAACAGCGAGGCGCCGAAGCCGAGGGCCGCGGTGGCCCGCAGCCCCTGCCGGAAGTGATAGCGCAGGAAGATCCCGAGCGGCAGGAGCAGCAGCAGGTTGAAGAGGGTTCCGGCGACGGCGGGGTTCTGCAGGACCAGCGCGTTGACGCCGACCTTGCCGTGCGCCTCCTTCCAGATGTCGCCGAAGGTGTTGCCGGGGATCAGCTGCGGGTCGGCGACCGCGGCGAATCTGCTGCACATGTCCGCGGACTGCCTGGGCAGCGGGACGACCGTCATGCAGAACGCGCTCAGCGCGTAGTACAGGAACCCGTGCAGCGACAGGGCCCGCCCCCGCGACATGACGCCGTGCCTGCGGTACAGCGCGACGGCCGTCGGCAGGAACAGGGCCAGCGCGAGGAGGGGGAACAGCGCCGCGGCGGTCTTGATCGGCAGCAGATACGCATCGGTCATGCGGAGCACTATACACACCACGTATACACCGCGTGTATAGATGCAAAGGCGCACCCAGGGAGCCCTGTTGGCATACGACGTGTTGGCATACGACGAGGGCCCCGCTTCCCGGGCGGGAAGCGGGGCCCTCGGTAGACCCACGACCAGGGGGCTCAGAAGCGCCGCGTGATCAGCGCGCGCTTCACCTCCTGGATGGCCTTGGTGACCTCGATGCCACGCGGGCAGGCCTCCGTGCAGTTGAAGGTGGTGCGGCAGCGCCAGACGCCGTCCTTGTCGTTCAGGATCTCCAGGCGCTGCTCACCGCCCTCGTCGCGCGAGTCGAAGATGAAGCGGTGCGCGTTGACGATCGCCGCCGGGCCGAAGTACTGGCCGTCGTTCCAGAACACCGGGCACGAGGAGGTGCACGCGGCGCACAGGATGCACTTGGTGGTGTCGTCGAAGCGCTCGCGGTCCTCGGCGGACTGCAGACGCTCGCGCGTCGGCTCGTTGCCCGTGGTGATCAGGAAGGGCATCACATCGCGGTAGGCCTGGAAGAACGGATCCATGTCCACGACCAGGTCCTTGAGGACCGTGAGGCCCTTGATGGCCTCGATCGTGATGGGCTTCTCAGGGTTGATGTCCTTGATCAGCGTCTTGCAGGCGAGCCGGTTGCGGCCGTTGATCCGCATGGCGTCGGAGCCGCAGATGCCATGGGCGCAGGAGCGGCGGAAGGTCAGGGTGCCGTCCAGATCCCACTTGATCTTGTGAAGCCCGTCGAGGACGCGCTCCTTGGGGTCGATGTCGATCTGGAAGTCCTCCCAGAACGCATCGGCCGCGACCTCCGGGTTGAACCGGCGGATCCGGAAGGTGACCGTGACCAGGTGCGAAGCGGTGGCCTCGGCCGCCTCCGGAGCCTCGGCGGGCTTGTCAAGCGTCGGGGTGCTCATCAGTACTTACGCTCCATCGGCTGGTAGCGGGTCTGCACGACCGGCTTGTAGTCGAGGCGGATGGACTCGGAACCGTTCGCGCCCACCTCGCGGTACGCCATGGTGTGGCGCATGAAGTTGACGTCGTCGCGGTTCGGGTAGTCCTCGCGGTAGTGGCCGCCGCGCGACTCCTTGCGGGCCAGCGCGGAGACGGCCATGACCTCGGCCAGGTCGAGCAGGTTGCCCAGCTCGATCGCCTCGAGAAGGTCGGTGTTGAACCGCCTGCCCTTGTCCTGGACGCTGATGTTCTTGAAGCGCTCGCGCAGGTGGCCGATCTCCTCGACGGCCTCCTTCAGCGTCTGCTCGGTGCGGAAGACCATGACGTTCTTGTCCATGGTCTCCTGCAGCGCCTTGCGGACCTCGGCGACCCGCTCGCTGCCGGTGGCGTTCCGCAACCCCTCGACCTGGCCCTGGACGAACGTGGCCGGGTCGTCGGGGAGCTCGACGAAGTCGTTCCCGGCGGCGTACTCCGCGGCGGCGATGCCGGCCCGGCGGCCGAAGACGTTGATGTCGAGGAGCGAGTTGGTGCCCAGGCGGTTGGCGCCGTGTACGGAGACACAGGCGACCTCGCCCGCCGCGTACAGGCCCGGCACGACGGTGTCGTTGTCGGACAGCACCTCACCCAGGACGTTGGTCGGGATGCCGCCCATCGTGTAGTGCGCGGTCGGCTGGATCGGGATCGGGTCCGTGTAGGGCTCGATACCCAGGTACGTCCGGGCGAACTCGGTGATGTCGGGCAGCTTGGCGTCCAGCTGCTCCGGCGGCAGGTGGGTGAGGTCCAGGTAGACGTGGTCGCCCTCGGGACCGCAGCCGCGGCCCTCCCGGATCTCGGTGTAGATGGAGCGCGAGACCACGTCGCGGGAGGCGAGGTCCTTCATGACCGGCGCGTACTTCTCCATGAAGCGCTCGCCGTCCTTGTTGCGCAGAATGCCGCCCTCACCGCGGGCGCCCTCGGTGAGCAGAATGCCCATGCGCCAGATGCCGGTCGGGTGGAACTGGAAGAACTCCATGTCCTCCAGCGGCAGCCCGCGCCGGTAGGCGACCGCCTGGCCGTCACCGGTCAGGGTGTGGGCGTTGGAGGTCACCTTGAAGAACTTGCCGCAGCCGCCCGAGGCGAAGACGACGGCCTTCGCCTGGAAGACATGGAGCTCGCCGGTCGCCAGCTCGTACGCCACCACACCCGCGGTGCGCTGGACGCCGTCGACCTCGGTCAGCAGCAGGTCCAGGACGTAGAACTCGTTGAAGAACTCCACGCCCTCCTTGACGCAGTTCTGGTACAGCGTCTGGAGGATCATGTGGCCGGTGCGGTCCGAGGCGTAGCAGGACCGGCGGACCGGGGCCTCGCCGTGGTTACGGCTGTGGCCGCCGAAGCGGCGCTGGTCGATGGTGCCGTTCGGGGTCCGGTTGAACGGCAGGCCCATCTTCTCCAGGTCGAGGACCGAGTCGATGGCCTCCTTCGCCAGGATCTCGGCGGCGTCCTGGTCGACCAGGTAGTCGCCGCCCTTGATCGTGTCGAAGGTGTGCCACTCCCAGTTGTCCTCCTCGACGTTCGCGAGGGCGGCGGCCATGCCGCCCTGGGCGGCGCCGGTGTGGGAGCGGGTCGGGTAGAGCTTGGTGAGCACCGCGGTGCGGCTGCGCTTCGTCGACTCGATGGCCGCGCGCATCCCGGCGCCGCCGGCGCCGATGATGACGGTGTCGTACTTGTGGATCTTCATGAGTGGATACCTCAGCCCCGGGGCCTAGCGGATGTTCGGGTCGAAGGTGAAGATCACCAGGGTGCCGAGCACAATGGTGAATCCTGCCGCCGTGTAGAGCAGCCCCTTCAACCACAGGCGGGTGTTGTCCCGCTCCGCGTAGTCGTTGATGACCGTACGCAGGCCGTTCGCGCCGTGCAGCGTGGCGAGCCAGAGCATGATCAGGTCCCATGCCTGCCAGAACGGCGAGGCCCAGCGGCCGGCCACGAAGGCAAAGCCGATCTTGGATACGCCGCCGTCGAGGACCAACTGGATGAGCAGATGGCCCAGGACGAGCACGACCAGCAGGACGCCGGACAGCCGCATGAACAGCCATCCGTACATCTCGAAATTGGTGCGGGTCGCCTTCGGCGTCTTACGGGTACGGGCGCGCGGCGGCTCGATGAGCGGCGCGGGGTGGTCCACGTCGTACATGTGGACACTGTCGTTCACGGGGGTGGTGGTCTCGGCAGACATCGTCCGTCAGCCCTTCCCGAACAGCTCGCGCAGGGTGTGCTGCAGGATCGGGTAGAAGGCACCCGCCATCAGCACGACCCAGATACCGACAACGCTCCACAGCATCTGCTTCTGGTACTTCGGGCCCTTCGACCAGAAGTCCACGGCGATGACGCGCAGGCCGTTGAGAGCGTGGAACAGGATGGCGGCCACCAGGCCGTACTCCATCACGTTCACGATCGGATTCTTGTACGTCGCCACGACGTCGTCGTAGGCCTCGGGCGATACGCGAACGAGCGAGGTGTCCAGCACGTGGACGAACAGGAAGAAAAAGATGAGGACGCCGGTGACTCGATGAGCCACCCAGGACCACATGCCTTCCCGGCCGCGATACAGCGTTCCAGCCGGCACGGAAAACCCTCCGGAAACGGGGATTGGGGCCTGCCGGCTTCTGTCGGTCGGGCCCGGCCGGGTATGGTCCACCGGCCCTGGCCATCGTAGCGACGTGTTGTCGGTTCGCTCGCCCGGGGGGCTTCAGTGTGATCGATCAGGCACGTCCGGCCTATGTCAGGCGGGGTGGAACCGTTTGATTCCGGACATCCGAGATTGGCCCGCGATCAGCCGCGCGAGCCGGCCGCGCGCGATACGCCGCAGCTCGTCGGCCGCCTTGACCCGCTCGGCGTCCCGCTCGTTGTCCAGTCGGGTATGTATTTCGGCCAGCACCCGATTGCGCATTTCGTCGGGGTGAAGGTCATCCAGACAGATCACGAAGACATGTCCGAAGCGGCGCTCGTACTCCGCGTGGGCGGCCCGCAGCGCGGTATGCGCGGCCAGCGCCCCCGGCCCGGCCATGGGGCTGCCGGCCGGCAGCTGCCCCACCACCGCCTCGTCGGCCAGGGCCTCGTCGAGGTCGGCGGGGGTGAGGTCATAGCTGGCCTCGTCGCCGGCCGCGAGCAGCGCGTCGAGATCCGGATAGGGGCGGTGCGCCACGAGCAGCCGGGCCCAGCGGCGGCTGCCACAGCAGGCGAGCAGTACGTCCTCGGCGGCACCGGCGGAGGCGGCGTTGAGGCGGGCGAGGCGGGCGGTGGACAGCATGGGCTCCTTGGACACGTGTGTTCGAAGGGGCGATGCGGGAGGGGTGGAGTGGGAGGGGTGGAGTGGGAGATAACGGGCACACGGGGTTGAAGTAGTGCGATCGGCAGTTCAAGGTAACGATATGTGTCAGTCGCTGCCCGGGGGATGTGCGAAATTCACCCAGAAGTGGAGGTTTCGCGGCGTGCGGTGGACGCTGCGGGGCCGGAACCGGAGGTCAGCGCCATGGGACTGCCGTATATAAGGCGGCCAGGGCGACAGACGGCCGACCGCGCGAGCGCCACCCGCCGTGCGAGCGCCCCCCGCCGCGCGGGCACCCCCGTCGTCACGGCCGTCGCCATCACGGCCGTCACGGCCGTCGCCCTGGTCACCGGCTGCCAGCAGCAGAGCGGCGAAGGCGGGCACCCGGCCACCACCGGCCACCGCCCGACCAGCACCGCAAGCCCCACCCCGACCACCCGCCCCCCGGCCACCCGGAGCCCCCGCCCCACCACCACCCCGCCCCGGCCACCGGCCAGCCCGACACCACTCCCCGCCGCGCCCCGCACCATCCCGTCCGTCCGGCACTTCGTCCCCGCGGCCGGCCCCGGCTGGCGGCCCGGCGCGGGCAGCCGCGTCGTCACCAACACGCGCGGCCCGCTCGCCGACGAGGCCGTGCTGATCGCCCGTGAGCTGGGCCTTCGCGTCAGCTCGGGCCCGGCGCGCCGTGGCGACCTGGAGCTCGCGCTGAACCCCAAGCAGAGCGGCGGCCGCGAGGCGTACATCCTCACCGTGCGCGGCGGCCTGGCCCGGATCACCGGCTCCGCCGACGCGGGCGTCTTCTACGGCACCCGCACCGTCAAGCAGGCGCTGCGCTCCGGGGGCCGGGTGCCGCAGGGCGTCATCCGCGACGCCCCGGACCGCTCACAGCGCGGCCTCAACCTCGACATCGCGCGTAAGTACTACTCGCCCGCGTGGATCGAGGCCCGGCTGCGCGAGATGGCCGATCTCAAGCTCAACCAGCTCGGTCTGCACTTCTCCGACGACCAGGCCTTCCGTATCCAGAGCTCCACGCATCCGGAGATCGTCGCCCCGCAGCACCTCACCAAGCAGGAGGTGCGCCGGATCGTCGGCCTCGCCCAGAGCCTGCACATCACCGTCGTCCCCGAGATCGACTCGCCCGGCCACCTCGGCGCCGTCATCCGCGCGCACCCCGCGCTCCAGCTGCGCACCGCGAGCGGGTCCGCGTTCCGCGGCGCCGTGGACATCTCGAACCCGGCCGCCGCACGCATCGTGGACGATCTGATGCGCGAATTCGCGCCACTCTTCCCCGGTCCGTACTGGCATCTGGGCGGTGACGAGTACGGCGCGCTGATGTCGCGGAACCCCGAGGCCACCTATCCGGCCCTGGCCACGGCCGCCCGGCTGGCCTACGGGCCGCGGGGGCGCATCCAGGACCTGGCCACCGCATGGCTCAACGCCCGCGCCGCGGTCGCGCGCGAGCTGGGCAAGCAGCCCAAGGCGTGGAACGACGGCTTCTTCTCCGGCGGCGTCGTCACCCCCGACCGTTCCATTCAGGTCGAGTACTGGACGGGCCGCGAGGCCGGGGCCAGACCACCGGTGGAGTATCTGCGCGAGGGGCGCACGGTGGTGAACCTCAACGACGAATACCTCTATTACGTGCTGGGGCAGCCGAACAACTTCCGTTACCCGACCGGCGAACGTATATACGAAGAGTGGTCCCCGGCGGTGCTGCGCGGCACCACGCCCGTCCCCGACCCGTCGCTGACCGGACCCGCCCGGGTGCCGGGCGCACGCTTCGCGGTGTGGAGCGACATCGCCGGCGCGCAGACGCAGGCACAGGTGGCCAGCGGCATCAGGCTGCCGCTCGCGGCGCTGGCCCAACGGCTGTGGGATCCCGGGAAACCGGCCCTGAGCTGGAAGAATTTCGTCGCGCTCTACGACCGGCTGACGACGTGAGCTCCGCGGCCCCCTGAACGGGCCCTCGCCCGGACCTCAAGAACGGGCCCTCGCGCAAAGGAAGGACGGTCGGGGCCGCCACCCCCCACAGGAGAGGCCCCGACCGTCGTCCGGTGCGGGCCCGCGAAGGACCCGTACTCCCTACAGCGTCGCACGCCCCGAATCCGTCACACCTCCCGCGGACGAGATCGAGACCGGACCGAGGCACCCGGGCCGGGTCCGAGGCCCGGTACGGCTCTGGACGTGACCGGTCGAATCCCCGTAACGTGCAGGTCCGCGCTGTGGGCGCGGTGTTGTTTATTCCTTGCGTGGCCGAAAAGGGGCCACGTTTTCAGGGGGACTCCAAAAAATGTATCCGTGCGGGAACTGCCGCGCCGTGGCCGTCGGCCCCGACGGGCGCTGCGCAGCATGCGGGACCTACCAGCAACAGCTCGATCAGCAGCCACCCCAGCAGCCTCAGCCGTATGCCCCTCCCCAGCAGGGGCCCATACCGGCCGCGCCGCCGCTCGCCTACCCGGCCGCCCCGGGTATGGGGATGCCGGCCGGAGGCGTGGATCTGCGGCGCGGGCTGTCCACCACACTGGTGGTGCTCTTCGGTGTGGCGATCCCCTCCCTCATCTTGCTTCTTGTGGCGCGCGGCGACCAGTACGGCGTCATCGGGGACATGCTCGACGGCTCGTTCGTGTCCGTGAAGGACCTCGAAGACGCCGACGACTTCTATACGGGCGCGGCGGCCATCTACTTCTGCCTCATGGTCGCGATCGTGATCGTATGGGCCATCTGGTTCCGCCGGCTGCGGCTGAACGCCGAGGTGTTCGCCCCCGGGCAGCACCGGTTCAGCAGCGGCTGGGCAGCGGGCTCCTGGTTCACCCCGGTCGTCAACCTCTGGTTCCCCAAGCAGATCGCCAACGACATCTGGCGGGCCAGCTCCCCCCAGGGGCCGCACAATGTGCGCCGCGGACTGCTCAACGGATGGTGGGTGACCTGGATCGTCGGCTTTGCCGCCAACGCCATCGGCACGATCCGGTACAACACGCTGCGGAGCAAGGTCGAGAGCGACACCTACCGGCCGAGCCTTTCGGAGGCCAGGAGCGACCTCGACGCCCTGCACAGCATCCTCGCGCTCGATATGTTCGCGGTCGTCGTCTTCATCGCCGCGGCCATCCTCGCGCTGCTGCTCGTCCGCCAGATCACCGCGATGCAGGAGCAGCGCGCCTCGCTCCCGCCGCAGGCCGGGGGAGCCGACCCGTACGGGATGCCGGCCACTCCCTACGGCACGCCTGCCGCTCCCTACGGCACGCCTGCCCCGCCCTACGGCACGCCTGCCCCGCCCTACGGCACGCCGCCCACACCTCCCTACGGCCCGCCCGGTCCGGCGAACCAGCAGTACCCGCCCTATGGCCACGGCTAGCCTCGGCTACGGCATCGTTGGACCTCCGTTTCTCCGAGTGGGGCAGGTAGAGGGCGTGCAGGGGGACGACGCGGAACTGACCGCCGCGGTGCGCGCGGCGCAGGACGGAGACGAGACCGCTTTCCGGACCGTGTACCGGGCGGTCCACCCTCGCCTCCTCGGGTACGTACGGACGCTGGTCGGCGACGGCGACGCGGAGGACATCACCTCCGAGGCGTGGCTGCAGATAGCCCGCGATCTGGAGAGGTTCAGCGGCGACGCCGACCGCTTCCGCGGCTGGGCCGCGCGGATAGCCCGGAACCGGGCGCTCGACCACATACGGATGCGTGGGCGGCGCCCGGCGATCGGCGGCGACGAGACCGAACTGGAGGGCCGGGCGTCCGACGCGGACACGGCGGACCAGGCGCTGGAGGCGCTGGGCACCGGCCGAGCCCTCGGGCTCGTCGCCCAGCTGCCGCACGACCAGGCCGAGGCGGTGGTGTTGCGGGTGGTCCTCGGGCTCGACGCCAAGAGCGCGGCCGCGGTGCTCGGCAAACGCCCCGGCGCGGTGCGCACCGCCGCCCACCGGGGCCTGCGGCGTCTGGCCGACCTGCTCGACGCGGGGAACGGGGCCGAACAAGGGGTGCTGGACGGGATCCCGCTGCAGCGGGAGTCACGCAGAGGGACCGCGAGGTCCGCTGGTGTGACGGATTCCGGCGCTCCGACGCAGAAGGACATGTGATGGCCGACGACCACCGCTACAGCTGGCTGGATGACGATGCGGCGGAGCGGTTGCTTCGTGGTGAGCCGGCCTGGATGCAACCCAGCGACCTCGAAGCCGGGCAGAACGGCGGGCAGACCGCCGAACAGACCGCCGAACGGAACACCGGACGGAACACCGGACAGGACACCGGACGGAACGGCTGGTCGAGCCAGTCGCGGAGCGAAGCGGAGCGGTTGGCCGCCGTGCTCGACGCCGTGGCCGAGCTGTCCCGCCCGACAGCGGCGGACGGCACCCTCGACGGGAAGCCCCTGCCGGGCGAGGAGGCCGCGCTGGCCGCGTTCCGCGCGGTACGGGCCGAGCAGGCGGAGCAGACGGCGCGGGCTGGGAAGGCAGGCCGGGTCGGCCGGGCGACGCTGCGCAGCGTACGGTTCGGCGCCGACGGCGGCTCGAGACCCCGCGGGACGTTCCGGATGGCGGGCCCGTCGGACGGTCAGGCGCGGCTGCGCAGACCGCTGCACATGGGACTGGTCGCCGCGCTGGCCGGCTGCGCGCTCAGCGGATTCGCGGTCGCGACGGCCGCGGGCGTGCTGCCCTTCGGACCGCAGGACAGCGCGCCTGGCCCCTCGGTGAGCATGCCGGCCGACACCAGCGGGACGCCGGCCGAGCCCAACATCTCCCCGGACGGCACGACGCCCGGAACCGGAGGATCGGCCGACAACGATGCCAGCGGCGGGGCCTGGTACGGCTCCGGCGGCTCGTCGACGTCACCCGGCCAGAGCCATGAGGCCGAGGGGGGCACGGACGGCAAGGGCGAGGGGAACAACGGCAAGGACGACCCCTCGGCGCCGGATTCGAACGCGGGCGGCTGGGTGCTCGACGTCTGCCGCGACTATCTGGCGGCCGAGGGCGGCGATGCCGAGGCCGTCGACGTCAAGGACCTGCTCAAACTGGAGAAGAGAGCGGGCAGTGCGGCCGGGATCCACGGCTACTGCGTCGCGGTCGTCAACAACGCGGGCACCAGCGAAGGCACCCCACGCAGCGGCGACAACAACGGCGACAACAGTGGGGGCGGGTCCGGCGACGGCGGCCAGGGCGGCGACTCGGGCAGCGGCGACTCGGGCAGCGGCGACAACGACAACGGAGGTGGCGGCGACCCGGGAAAAGAGGACGGGGGCACAGGCACTGACAACGCCCCCGCGCCTCCGCCACCTCCTCCGCCACCCCCGTCCGGCCCTTCTGACCCCGCTGACCCTTCTGACCCTTCAGACCCCTCCGACCCGGTGACCGCCGACCCGACCTCGACCGTCGACAACGCGACCGAGAGCGCCGACGACGTGGCCGGTGACAGCACCGGTGACGGCGCCGGCGACACCGCCGGCGGTGTGGCGGACGACGCCACCGGCTCGGCCCACTGAGGGTTCGGAAACAGGGTGTGACGTTTTTTTCGGCGGTGACGCTGTAAGAAACGGGCCGACTGGTCATCGGCCGGCGCGCGGGAGCCGAGGTTCCCCCCGTACCGACGGCTCCGCGCATATGGCGCGGGCAGGGCACGTTCCCCCGGCCCTGCCCGCGCCCTTCTCTTTGGGCCTACATGTGGCCTGCTTGTGGCCTACGTGTGGCCTACTTGTAGACCACGACCTTGTCACCCGCCCGGACCTGGTCGAAGAGTTTTGCGATCTTGGCCTTGTCCCGTACGTTGACGCAGCCGTGCGAGGCGCCGCTGTAGCCACGGGCGGCGAAGTCCGCCGAGTAGTGCACCGCCTGACCGCCGCTGAAGAACATCGCGTACGGCATGGGGGTGTGGTAGATCGTCGAGACGTGGTCGCGGCTCTTGAAGTCGACCTGGAACTGCCCTTCCCGCGTCGGGGTGTACTGCGAGCCGAACCGCACATCCATCGCCGAGACGACCTTGCCGTTGACCATCCAGGCCAGCGTCCGGCTCGTCTTGCTGATGCACAGCGCCCGCCCGGTCATACAGCGCGGATCGGGCTTGGCGAGCGGGTTGGTGGTCGGCGGGTACAGCTCGTCGCGCGTGGGCCGCTTGGTGGCCGTGCGCAGCGAGTTCCAGGTGCGGCGGTCGACCGAGCCGGTGGCCGACAGGCCGTGGCCGCGCTGATAGGCCAGCACCGAGGAGCGGGTGACCGTGCCGTAGTAGCCGGTCGGGTTGCGGCCGAAGAGACCGAGCGCGCGCAGCCGCGCCTGTAACTCGCGCACCCGCTCACTGCTCGTCCCGAAGGCGATCACGGCGGCGGGCGCCGGTGGGGCGGTCCGCTGCGGTGGCACGGCCCGGTGCGTGGGACGTGGCTTGTACGTCGGCTTGTGCCAGGTCCTGTGCGGCCGCGGCTTCGCCGGCGCCGCATGGGCGGGCGCGCTGTGGCTCGTACGCACCTCCGGCCTCGCCCGCGCATGTCCGGTGTCGGCCATGTCCTGCTGTTTGCATCCTGTGACCAGCGTCGCCACCGCAGCCGTGGCGAGCGCCGTACCAGCGATCGATATCCGGTGCATCCTCCCCAACCCCCCAGTCCCGTCTGTGCCCCGGTCGTGTGTTCGCAGTTCGCTGTCGCTATCCGTCTTCCATGCTTCCCGGGGCTGCCGCCCGGCGAACATCGGCGCATGCTGTGAGGAAGGCTCTTTCCCCAGTGGTGGCCACCGGACCGGCAGGAGACGTGAACCCATGGCGCGCGATTCGGAGTCCGGCTTCCCCATCGAGCCGGTGTACGGGCCCGAGGCGCTGGCCGGCCGGGACCCGGAGGAGGCGCTGGGCGAGCCGGGCGTATACCCGTACACCCGCGGGGTCTACCCCTCCATGTACACCGGCCGCCCCTGGACGATGCGCCAATACGCGGGCTTCGGCACCGCCGCCGAGTCCAACGCGCGCTACCGCCGGCTCATCGAGCACGGCACGACGGGCCTGTCCGTCGCCTTCGACCTGCCCACCCAGATGGGCTATGACTCCGACGCCCCGCTCGCCCACGGCGAGGTCGGCAAGGTCGGCGTCGCCATCGACTCGATCGAGGACATGCGGACGCTGTTCGCCGGCATCCCGCTGGACCGCGTATCGACCTCCATGACCATCAACGCCCCCGCGGCCCTGCTGCTCCTGCTCTACCAACTCGTCGGCGAGGAGCAGGGCGTGGCGGCCCGGGATCTGACCGGGACCATCCAGAACGACGTGCTCAAGGAGTACATCGCGCGCGGCACCTACATCTTCCCGCCGGGCCCCTCGCTGCGGCTCGTCGCGGACGTCTTCAAGTACTGCCGGGCCGAGATCCCCCGCTGGAACACCATCTCCATCTCCGGCTACCACATGGCCGAGGCGGGCGCCTCGCCCGCGCAGGAGATCGCCTTCACGCTGGCCGACGGCATCGAGTACGTCCGTACGGCCCTCGCCGCGGGCATGGCGGTCGACGACTTCGCCCCCCGCCTGTCATTCTTCTTCGTCTCCCGTACGACGCTTCTCGAAGAGGCCGCCAAATTCCGGGCGGCGCGCAGGATCTGGGCACGGGTCATGCGCGAGGAGTTCGGCGCCCGCGACCCGAGGTCGCAGATGCTGCGCTTCCACACCCAGACGGCGGGCGTCCAGCTCACCGCCCAGCAGCCCGAGGTGAATCTGGTGCGGGTCGCGGTCCAGGGGCTCGCCGCGGTCCTCGGCGGCACCCAGTCCCTGCACACCAACGCCTACGACGAGGCCATCGCGCTGCCGACCGACAAGTCCGCCCGCCTCGCGCTGCGCACCCAGCAGGTGCTGGCCCTCGAGACGGATGTGACGGCCACGGTCGACCCGCTGGCCGGTTCGTACGCCGTCGAATCGCTGACCGACGCCGTCGAAGCCGCCGCCCTCGATCTGCTGCGGCGGGTCGAGGACCTGGGCGGCGCCGTGGCCGCCATCGAACAGGGCTTCCAGAAGGAGGAGATCGAGCGCAACGCCTACCGCATCGCCCAGGAGACCGACGCGGGCGATCGGGTGGTCGTCGGCGTGAACCGCTTCCGGCTGGAGGAGGAAGAGCCGTACGAGCCGCTGCGCGTGGACCCGGCCATCGAGGAACAGCAGCGGAACCGCCTGGCGAAGCTGCGCGCCGAGCGCGACCGTACGGCGGTGGGCGCGGCGCTGTCCGCGCTCAAGAAGGCCGCCGAGAGCGAGGCGGGGGCGGCGAACGTCCTCTACCCGATGAAGGACGCGCTCGCCGCCCGCGCCACGCTGGGGGAGGTCTGTGATGCGCTGCGGCACGTATGGGGTACGTATGTCCCCGCCGCTGCCTTCTGAGTCGTTGTCTTCTGAGTCGTTGTCTACTGAGTCGTCGTCTTCTGAGTCGTCGTCTTCTGAGTCGCTGCCTTCTGAGTCGATGTCTTCTGACCGGGGCTCTTCTGACTGGGGCGCGGTTTCTGGTCTACTTTCAGGACCGACTTGAGGCCACAGGGTTCAGAACCACGGGGGGCAGGGCCGATGAGGACCGGATGGGTGCGGGCGGGGGGCGTTGCGGTGGCGGGGCTGCTGCTGACGGCGTCGGCCGCGACGGGGTGTGACGACGGCGGCAGTGACGGCGCGGGTGAGAGGGGCGGCGCCATCGGCGGGGCTTTCGACCCGCCGAAGAAGGGAGACGGCGAGGGCGGCAGCGCCGTGGGCGGCGTGGTGAGCGGGCCGCCGGTGAAGTTCCTCCCGGTCGAGCGGGAGGAGCCCGGGGCCTGCCCGAGCGGTGCCGCCGACGCGTACACGGACACGCCGACCGGCAAGACGGGCGGGGCGACCGGGACGGGCGGGACGGCGACAGGCGGGACGGCGACGGGCGGGGCGACCGAGGCCGCGCCGTCGTGCCTTTACCTCGATCCGGACGGCGGGATGACCGTGCGCCGGACCGAGTCGGCGAAGGCGACCTTGGACACTCAGTACGCCAATGGCTTCATCGTGACCATCGACCTCGCCGACGCGGACGCCAAGCGTTTCGGCGAGCTGACGGGCAAGGTCGCCCAGGAGCAGCCCCCGCGGAACCGGATCGCGATGGTGCGCGGCGACAAGCTGCTGTCCGCCCCGACCGTCGCTTCCGCCATTCCCGGGGGCGAGGTCCAGATCACCGGGTCGTTCGACCGGGACGAGGCGGAGCAGCTGGCGCGGGACCTGGGCGGCGGCTGAGCGGGCGGGCCGCCGAGACGTCTGCGGCTAGTTGTGCTCCATGGTCAGGGTCAGGGCGGTGCCGGGTTCGAGGGCCTGGCAGATATGCGGGGCGTCGCCGGGATAGGCGATGTAGTCGCCCGGCCCCAGCTCGACCGGCTCCTCGCTGGGGCCGATGAGCACACGCCCGGTGTTGACCACCGCGTGTTCCACGGTGCCCGGCTGATGCGGATCGGATTCCCGGGGCGGGCCGGGCTCCACCTGTACGAGGTAGATGTCCCGGCGGGCGTTCGGCGGGCTGGAGGCCAGCAGGGTGGCCACATAGTTCGAGCGCTCGGACGGCACCGCGATGCCCTCGCCGTGGCGCAGCACGGTCACCGGGGGACGCGGCGGGTCGACCAGCCTGCTGAACGGCACGTCGAGCGTGACGCTGATCGCCCAGAGCGTCTCCACGCTGGGGTTGCCCGCGCCTGACTCCAGCTGGGACAGCGTGGACTTGGCGATTCCGGCGCGTTTGGCCAGCTCGGACAGGGACAGCCCGGCCCGGCCGCGCTCTTTGCGGATCGAGGCCGCGATCCGTTCCAGCGGGGGGCGGGGCGACTGGGCTCGTTCGCTCTGTCGGTCCATACGTTCTCCTTGACGAACGGCCGATGGTTTGTTCACCATACCGTCCATGCGTTCGCTATGGAAAACACTTGATCCCCCGCTGCTTCGCGATATCGGGATGGTGGGTGTCGCCATCGGCGTCGTGGGCGTGTCCTTCGGGGCGATCGCCGTCTCCCGCGGCGAACCGGCCTGGGTGCCGCTCACCATGTCGCTGACGGTGTTCGCCGCCGGGGCGCAACTCGCCGCGCTGGACATCGCGCTGGGCGGCGGCGGAACGGCCGCCGCCGTGGCCGCCGGGCTGGTGCTCAACGCCCGGCTGCCGCTGTTCGGCCTGGCCGTCGCCGATGTGCTGGGCGGCGTACGGTGGCCGGCCCGGCTGCTGGGCAGCCATGCGCTGGTCGACCAGTCGGCGGCGTTCGCCCTGGCACAGCGCGAACCGGCGCGGCGCAGAGCCGCGTTCTTCGTCTGCGGCGCGCTGCTGTACGCGATGTGGAACCTCGGCACCCTGCTGGGCGTGGTGGCCGGACGGGCCATGGGCGATCCGGGCGCGCTGGGCCTGGACGCGGCCGAGCCGATGGTCCTGCTGGCCCTGGTCCTCCCGGCGCTGCGCGAGCCGCGCACCCGCCGGGCCGCGCTGCTCGGCGCCGCGATCGCCCTGGGCAGCACGCCGTTTCTGCCCGGCGGGCTGCCTGTGTTGGTGGCCCTGGTGGGGGTGGCGGCCGCGGCGGGCGGCGGCACCGACGGATCGTATGGCGCAGGCGGGACCCGTGGACCGGGCGGGTCCCATGACACCGGCGGGTCCCATGACACCGGCGGGTCCCATGACACCAGCGGGTCCCATGACACCGGCGGGTCCCATGACACCGGCGGGTCCCATGGCGCGCCGGGGGCGGAGGGCCGCGCATGACTGCGCTGACCGTACTGCTGCTGGCCGTCGGCACCTACGGGCTCCGGCTGTCCGGCCCGCTGCTCTCGGACCGGGTCGAACTGGGCGAACGGGCCCGGCGGCTGCTCTCCGTATCCGCGACCGTGCTCCTGTGCGCGCTGGTCGCCACCTCCTCCCTCACCGCCGACCACGCCTTCGCCGGCTGGGCCCGGCCCGCCGGGGTGCTGGTGGGCGGGGCGCTGGCGGCCCGGCGGGCGCCGTTCCTCGCCGCGGTGGTGGCGGCAGCGGCGACCACCGGGGCGCTTCGGTGGCTCGGGGCGGCCTGAGCCGGGACGAGGGGGTTGGCCCGTCGCGCTGGTCCCACAGGGGTTCGAGCGGGCACGCCGGCAGCGCGGGCACGGCCGTTCTTCGTGATCACTGAGCAGAGAGATTACGAGCGTGAGGTACGCGCAGGGCGGCGGGTCGACCGACCCTGAGCTCAGGGCAGGTTCACCACGGGAGGTTCCCGGATCGGTCGATGAACTGTCCCGTCGGCCCGTCCGGGCCGATCGTCGCGAGGGCCACGATGGACTCCGCGCCGTCGGCGACGCTGTGTCCGAGGCCGCCGGTGAAGTCGGTCGCGGTCTGCCCGGGGTCTGCGGCGTTGACCTTCACGTCCGTCAGTTCCTTGGCGTACTGCGTCGTGAGCATCGTGACCGCGGCCTTCGAGGCGCAGTAGAGGGGCAGGGCATACTGCGACTCGATCCGCGCCGGGTCCTGGGTCATGCTGAAGGAGCCCATCCCGCTGGACACGTTGACGATGACGGGGTTCGGCGACTTGCGCAACAGCGGGAGGAAGGCGTGTGTGACGCGCACGATCCCGACGACGTTCACGTCGAGCACGGCGCTCACGTCGGCCGCGGTGTACTCCTCGACGGGGCCGACCTTGCCGAGGACGCCGGCGTTGTTGACCAGGACGTCGATCGTTCCCTCATGCGCGGCGACATCCGCGGCCGCGGCCTGGACCGAGGCGTCGTCGGTCACGTCGATCTGAACGAACCGGGCGCCGAGCGACTCGGCCGCGGCCCGACCGCGCTCACGGTGGCGGGCACCGAGGAGGACCGTGTGCCCCGCCTCGACGAGGCGGCGAGCGGTTTCAAAACCGAGGGACTTGTTGGCCCCGGTGATGAATGTGGTGGTCATGCTGGCTCCTCCTGGTCCGAACAGCACGGCCGTGCGCTGTTCACGCACTCGATGCTGGGTCCCAGGGAGGGCCGGCGGGAGCTACGGGACTTCCTGGTACCGCGCGTACCACCCAGCAGCCTGGTCCACCGGACGAGGCGGAACGCGGGCCTTCATCCCTGAGGAGACAGCCTCTGGACCCCAATGGCCGCAATGAATTCGAGTTTGCCGCGGGCGTCGGTGCCTGGCTGCGGCGTGTACACCACGAGGCGGAGGTTCGTGTCCTGGGTGTTGAGGATGTCGGAGTTCATGGCGATGTCTCCGACATCCGGGTGCTGGACGAGTTTGCGCGCACTCTGGTGACCGCCCACCGCTCGGCGGCTCCACAACTCGCGGAACCGTGGGCTGAGGTTCAGCCTCGATACCAACGCCGCGAGGTCGGGATCGTCGGGGTACCGGCTCGTCGTCGCGCGCAGGTCGGCGACGAGGGACTCCTCGAACGCCGCCCGCTCGGCCGCCGTCTGCCGGACCCGGGGCAGCTCACCCAGGAACTGCCAGACCAGGACGTTGCGGTCGCCTGCACCGCGGACCGTGGGATCGCCGAACGTGGCCGCGAACAGCGGATTCCAGTGCAGCAACTGCCAGGTGGCGTCGTAGATCGCCAGCGGGTTGCCGGCGAGCTGGTCCACGATCCGGTACAGGCTTCCCGGGATCATTCGTGGAACCCGGCTCGGATCCGCCGCATGACCGGCCATGCGCAAAAGGTGAGCGTGTTCGTCGTCGGACAGGTGCAGGGCGCGAGCCAGGGCCGAGCAGACCTGCGCCGAGGGTGTCGCCACCCGTCCCTGCTCCAGCCGGACCACGTACTCGACCGAGATGCCGGCCAGCGTCGCCAGCTCCGCGCGTCGCAGACCGGGGACCCGACGGGGTGAGCCGTGTGCGAAGCCCACCGTCGCGGGGTCCAGCCGGTCCCGCCACGCCCGCAGCGCGGCACCGAGTTGATCCACGCACACCATCCTCCCGCACACCCCGCCCCGCTGGGTGGTACGCGCTGTACCACGAAGTCCCGTAGCTCCCGCCGACGCTCCCCGGGGGCTCAGTGTCGAGTCGTGAACGGCGCACAACGAGCCGTTCCGCCCGGCACGGTAGGCCGACCCGGAGCACGGCGGTCGTGATCGGCAGGGACGTCTGGTCCGTGGCGCATTTTTCGAAAGTTGTTTGTCCGGCATCAGCGGCCCGAACGCGAACAACCTCTGAGCCTCTACACCTGGAGTGGACGTTCCGGCCGCAACTGCCGCAACTGCCGCAACTGCCGCAACTGCCGCAACTGCCGCAACTGCCGCAACTGCCGTATCGCCGACCCAGTTGCGACAGAACTCTGAGGCGGAGCCGAAATCGCAAGCCCGCCGCCGCTACCGGTCGCATTCATTCGTGACCGGTGCCGTCGATCAAAGGAGAACCGTGATGAAGAGAATCCCGCTCAAGCGGGCGACCGCCGCAGCCGCCGTGATCGCCTCGGCTGGGCTGCTGTCAGTCGGCGCCAGCACCGTGGCCGCGGCGGCGCCGTCGGGGGGCGCCTCCGTGCAGGCATGCGGCTACTACGAGACCAGTACTGACAAGGCCTATTACGGTCACTGCGGCAGCGGCCGCGTGATCATCAAGATTGAGCTGGACTGGACCACCGCCGAACGGTTCCGGTGCGTCGGCCCGGGCGAGACCTATCTGGGCACCACCGACGAAATCGACTACGCGGTGTACGTCGGGACTTGCTGAAGCTCAAGAGTTGCAAGGGGCCCTTGCAAACATCCTTTGCAACTCGTAGCCTTCTGGCGTGGCCGAACAACCGCCTGCTCAAGAGATCGCCGATGTCGAGGCGCTGCGCGCCTTCGCGCACCCGATGCGGCAGAAGATCGAGCGATGCCTGCGCCGGGGACCGGCCAACTCTGCCGCGCTGGCACGCGAGTTGGGCGAGAGCACGGGGCTGGTCAGCTACCACCTGCGGCAGCTGGCCAAGCACGGCTTGGTCGAGGAGGTCCCGGAGCTGGCGAAGGGGCGGGAGCGGTGGTGGCGGGCGGTGCCGGGGGATCGGCGGTACCCGCCGTACAGCCGACAGACGCCGGAGATGCGTGAGGCGCTGACCGAGATGCATCGGCTCAACCTCGCCGAACTGATCGACTCCGCCCGGCGGTTCGAGGAGGCGCGCGACACGCTGGGGCCCTGGGCCGACGCGGCGCTCTTCTCGCGCGCCACGCTCCGGGTCGACCCCGCCCAACTCCGCGCGTTCTTCGAGGAGTACATCGCGCTCCTCTACCGGTACTCGGCTCCGGAATCGGGGAACGCGCCCGAGGCGCGGACCGTGCTCGTCCGGCTGCTCGGAATCCCCGAGACCGACTGACCGCACGCGGCCCAACCAACAACGAAGGGGGACGCACGCCGTGCTGCTCTCGGTCACGTCCACATCACCGATACGCGCCGTACTGGCCTTTTTGTCCGCGGTATTGGCCGGCGCCCTCCTCCTGCTGGCCGCGCCCACGGCGTACGCCCGCGGGGACGGGCTGGTCCGCCAGAACGTCACCTTCCGGGGCGGGGGTGGGCTCGTCCTGCGCGGCACCGTCCTCAGCAAGGACGGAGCATCCGGCCCGGAACCAGGCATCGTGCTCGTCGGCGGCTCGGGCCCCGGGCCCCGGGAGGAGTATCGGCAGGAGGCCGAGGCGTTCGCCCGGGCCGGGATCACCACGCTCGTCTACGACAAGCGGACCGCTGGTTACTCCACGCTCCACCGGGACTTCGGCCTGCTGGCCGACGACGCGCTTGCCGGAGTGCGGTTGTTGCGGTCCAGGACCGGGGTGAACCCACGCCGGGTCGGGCTGTGGGGGTTCAGCGAGGGGGGCTGGGTGGCGCCGCTGGCCGCATCGCGCTCAACGGACGTCGCGTTCGTCGTCACCATCGGCGGCTCCGGCTACGACCCGCTGCGTACCGAGACCTGGAACCTCGCCACGCATCTGCGCCACCAAGGGGTGGGTGGACCGTTCCGTCGCACCGTGGCCGGCCCCGCCGCCCAATTCCTCGGCTCGACCGGTCTGTTCCCCGCGGCCGGCTACGACCCCTTGCCGGTGCTGGAGCAGCTTCACCGAACGCCGGTACTGGCGCTGTGGGGCGATCACGATACGCAGGTGCCGTCCCAGGAGAGCGCACGGATCTTCCGCGAGGCCCTGGCCCGTGCGGGCAACCGGCACGCTGTCATCGGCTTCGTCGCCGGCGGCGCACACAACGGGCACCGCACATCGGACGGGTTCGACCGGATCGGCGGCCCGCTCTTCCACGGCAAGAAGCTGGGGGAGCTGACCCCGCGCTATGCGCAGACCATGACCTCATGGGTGCGGGCCGTGGCCGCCGGCCACCCACCGGCGTCGAGCGCTGCCCCCGCACCCGGGCAGGCATTCGCCACCACCCCCGTACCGGGGCACGCCTGGTATGCCTGGCTCGCCCCGGCACTGCTCCTCCTCGGCTTCGCCGCCTATCCGGTGAGTGCCCTGCTGCGCCGGGGCCCGGTCCTGCGCCCGGTGCGGTGGTTGGCCGGGCTCGGCCTGCTGGCGGTCGTGGCGACGGTGGCCTGCTCGATCGCCGTCTTCGTGGCAGGGAACGGTGCGGTGGCGCCCGTTGTGTGGGGCCGTCCGGCTCTGTGGCTGGTGGCGCAGGGGCTTGCCGTCGCCGTGGTGGTGTCCGCCGGTGTCTCGGCAGTCGCACTCCGGCGCCGACGGCTGACGTCGAGCTGGGCGGCCTGGCTGCGTCTGGCGCCGGTCGGGCTGGCCGCGGTCGGCTTCGTACCGTGGGCGGTGTGGTGGGGTGTTGCCGCGTGACGGGGCGTGACGGAGCGTGACGGGGCGTGACGGGGTGAGGTGGGGCGTGACGGGGTGAGGCGGGGTGAGGTGGGGTGAGGCGGGGTGAGGCGGGGCCGTCAGCCCGTGAGCGACTGCGGCGAGCCCGTGACCAGCCGCGAGTGGATCCGTACGCCAGGGCAGGCGTCCGTCAGGGCCGCGGTGAGCGCGTCCCCGGCGGCGGTCAGGGCGGCGTCGTCCATGGGGCCGAGGGCGTCGAGGACGAACATGGCGCGGGTGGTGGCGTGGGTCAGCCGGGTGCGGGTGCACTGACGCCAGTTCCAGCGGCGGCAGGTGACGCCCGCGTCGTCGCGCCAGACCACCTCGCCCGGCGCGGGGTGCTCCACGACGGCCTCGCCGCCGGCCGTGGTCTCGAAGGTCTCGTCGCCGGCGGCGCGCACCAGGCGCGCCGGTCCGGCGTAGTGGTCCAGGTCCTCGCCGCCGAGCGGCAGGACATGGGCGACGGAGATCGCGTTGTAGATATCGGTGAGCCGGTCCACCCGGGGCAGCCCGGCCGACACCCGCCGCAGCAGCGCCTCCGCACTGGGCCGGGTGCGCTGCGGCTTCGCGCCGAAGGCGCGGAACGCCTCGCGCCAGGCGGCGAGGTGCGGATGCTCCGGGGATGCTGCCTGGGCGTCGTCGCCCAGCAGCTCACGCGCCGTGGCCTCCGCCGCCGCGAGCATGCCCTCGCTGAAGTCGTCGCTGGGGCCGGGGCGCAGCCCCTCGGCGGTGATGAGGAGCGCGCGGTAGTCGGGGCGCAGCGCGAGGACGGCCGGGTCGATGGTGGCCGAGTCGAGCCATTTCGCCGCGTCGAGTGTCACGGTTCGCGTCTCCCTGCGTAGTTCACTGCGAAGGTCACTGCTTAGTTCACTATCCATAACGATGGAGTACAGCGTACTGGACGGCGCCGGCTCATCGCAGGACTCGCGTCCCGGGGCAAGGTGCACTCAGCTCCACCCGAGGACGGCGGGCTCCCCACATGGTGGCGAGCGGCCCGGCACGGAATCCTTTGACACATGACGCCATACACCACCGGCCGTGGGCCGCACCGCAGCGAACCGACCGCCTCCGCCCCGCTCGCCGCCCCGGTTCCCGCCCCGGCCCCGGCCTTAGCGGGCATGGCGGCGCCGACCGGCCCGCACCCCGTCGGGATGATCTCCGTGCCCCTGGTCGACCGCGACCGCGACCGCGACCGGCCCGGGCCCGGGGTGCGGTCCAAGCCGTTCCGCGAGCTGATGGTCGACGTCCGCTACCCGGCCCGCGAGGTCGAGCGGTACGAGCGGACCCCGGGGACCTTCGTCCACGAGGACGCCCCGCCCGCGCTGGACCCCAGCGGCCCGCGCCCGGTGGTGCTCCACTCGCCCGGCGTCGGCGAGGCGTATGCGCCCAGCCCGCTCGCCGAGGAGCTGGCCTCGCACGGCTATGTGGTCGTGACCATCGTCCACGACGACGACACGCGGGCGGCCGGGCTGGCGGGCGATGGGCTGGCGGGCGACGGGATGGCGGACGACCGGGCGTCGGACGTCCGGTACGTGCTCGACCAGCTGATCTCGCTCGCCCCCGGTGTACTGGACCTGTCCAGGATCGGGCTGGTCGGCCGGTCCGCAAGGGCCGGGGCGGGGGGCCGCTCCGCGGACCTGGCGACCCTGCACGACGACCCGAGGATCACGGCGGTCGCCGATCTGGACGGAGTCCTGGCGGCGGCGTCGGCCGACGACCCGCGTACGCCCCTCGTGGCGTTCTTCGACCGTCGGCTGCGCGGTGGCGAGGAGACGGCCGTCGCGGCTACAGCAGCCCGAGCTGGACGGTGAGCATCGCGATGCAGACGGTCAGAACCCAGCCGAGGATGGTCTCCAGCGGCCTGTCTTCGGACGGTCCGCCGGTACGAGGCAGGAAACGGGTGCGGCGTGCCGCGATGTCGGTCATGCGGGTGTCCTTCTCGCTCAGCGATGATTCGGCATGAGGCAGCCGTCACCCCGCCCAGGGTGCGCATGGGCATCCCGTGCGGTAAAGGGGGAGTGGCCGAACTCACGAGCAGCGGTGCCGGCCCGCCGGGCGCGGGCGAAGCGAGTCGAGGAGGTCCGCCGTGACCAGCGTCATTCCGAAAGGCTTGAGCGAGCAGGTCCGCGCGCTGGCCGGCGGTGAGGTGTCCTCCCGTGCGCTGGTCGAGCGGGCGCTGGTCCGTATCGCCGGGACACAGGGCACGCTCAACGCCTTCCGGCGGGTACGCGCCGAGGCCGCGCTCCGCGAGGCCGACGAGGCCGACCGGCTGCTGGCGGCCGGGCGACGGCTGCCGCTGCTGGGGGTGCCGATCGCGGTCAAGGACGATACGGATGTGGCGGGCGAGCCGACCGCCTTCGGGTGCTGCGGGGAGTTCCCGCCCAAGACCGAGGACTCCGAGGTGGTGCGGCGGCTGCGGGCCGCCGGTGCCGTCATCGTCGGCAAGACGAACACACCAGAGCTGGGGCAGTGGCCGTTCACGGAAGGGCCCGCCTTCGGCGTGACACGCAATCCATGGAACCCGGACTACACCCCGGGCGGCTCCTCCGGCGGAGCCGCGGCCGCCGTGGCCGCGGGCCTGGTGCCCGCCGCGCTCGGCTCGGACGGGGCCGGTTCGGTCCGTATCCCGGCCGCCTGGAGCCATCTGATCGGCATCAAGCCGCAGCGCGGCCGGATCTCCACCTGGCCGTACGCCGAGGCGTTCAACGGCATCACCTGCAACGGCCCCCTCGCCCGCACGGTCGAGGACGCCGCCCTGCTGCTGCACGCGGCGACCGGCAACCGCCCGGGCGATCTGCACCAGCCGCCGCCCGTGGACGTGCTCTCCGCCGTACGCCGCGACCCGGGGCGGCTGCGCATCGCGCTCTCCCTGAAACCCCCCTTCACCGGCACGCACAAGCACCTCGACCCGGTCGTCCGGGCCGCCGTCCTGCGGCTCGCCGAGCGGCTGGCGGCCCTGGGCCACGAGGTCGTGGCGGCCGAGCCGCGCTACGGGGCCGGGGTCGGCCTGTCCTTTCTGCCGCGGGCGATGGTGGGCCTGTGGGAGTGGTCCGGACACGTCCCGGACCGGGCCCTGCTGGACGTACGCACCCTCACCGCCGTCCGGCACGGCAGGCTCCTGGGCGGGCGGCCGCTGCGCCTGGCCCGGGCCGCCGAAGAGCCGCTGCGGCGCAGGGTCGGGGCGATCTTCTCGCGCGACGGCCACGGCCACGGCCACGGCCACGGCCACGGCGACCGCGACGGCTACGGCTTCGATGTGGTGCTCTCCCCGACGACCGCGACGCCACCGCTGCGGATCGGGGCCCTGGCCGAGCTGAACTCCTGGCACACCGACCGGGCGACGATCGCGGCCTGCCCGTACGCCTGGCCGTGGAACGTCCTGGGGTGGCCGGCCGTGAACGTACCGGCCGGATTCGTCGGCGAGGACGGCACCCTGCCGCTCGGCGCCCAGCTCCTGGGCCCTGCCAACAGTGAGCCGCGGCTGATCTCGCTCGCCGCGCAGCTGGAGGCCGACCAGCGGTGGTACGAGCGCTGGCCCAGTGACTTCGCGGTGAGCTGACTTTGCGGTGAGTATGAGACAGCGACACGCCGACGCGACGGCGTGTCGCTGTCCCATACTCACCACAAATCAGGCCGCGTCTGGGCCGGGGACAGGCGTTCCACCGCGACGCGGTGGTGGGCCGCCCCGGTGACCACGGTCAGCTCCGTCTGCGCCGCGCCGAGCGGCTTGGCCCCGAGCCAGGCCAGCAGCGCCGACGCGTACGCCACCGGGTCGCACAGGTCGGCCCGGCCGGTCTCGTCCGGGGCGGCCGTCAGCCGCACCAGATCCCCCTGCCGGGTGCGCACCGTGCAGCGGTCGGGGCCGGTCACATACGCGGCCAGGGCGCAGTGCGGATGGCGCGCCAGGATCTCCGCCGTCCAGGCGGCGGGCGGGCCGACCCTGGGGTCGTCCTCCGCGCCGTACCGTACGACGACGTCCGCGACGCTCAGCCGCCCGGCGTCCTGGGTGTCCTCGTGCACCGCCGTGTGCGCGCCGTCGGCGTCCGGGTCCTCCGGCTCGTGGGCGGTGTCGGCGTAGCGGGTGACGGCGACCGTCGGCGGTTCGGCGTCGATCAGCCGGGTCAGGACGCGTACGGGCGCGGTGCGTTCGGCGGGCTCGTACGGCGGCAGCGGCAGCCGGTCGAGGAGGGCGGGGCGGTCGGCGGGCTCGGGGATGCCGATGAGGCCGTAGAACAGGCGGCGCAGCAGACCGGCGGAGCGGCCCGGCACGGATGTGGTCTGGGCGGCCAACTCGGCGTAGCGGCCGGGGTCATGGCCCTGGACGACGCGTTCGATCTGCGCGCGCAGGCTGCCGTGCGGGCGGAGCTTCGGGGCGGCCCGGCCGAGCGCGGCGACCGGCGAGTCGGGGTCGAGGTCGCCGTCGGGGAACGCGCCGAGGAGGATCGGCCTGCCGATGGAGGCCGCGTAGTACGTGACGCTGCTGTGGTCGCCCAGGACGCAGTCCGCCGCTATCAGGGCCTGCCGCCAGCCGTGCAGTTCGGAGATCAGGCCGAGACCGGCCCGCCGCGCCCGGTCCAGCCAGCCCCGGACCTGCCCGTGCCCGTGTCCGTACCAGATGTTGGGGTGCAGAACGGCCACCGTGCGGTACTCGTCGGCCGGCAGCTCGGCCGCCAGACGGGGCAGCAGCCAGGGCAGCAGATCGCCTTCGCCGTTGCTCTCGCCGCTGTCGCTGTCGCCGAAGAGGGAGCGCGGCGCCCAGGTGGAGCTGACCACGACCAGCCGCTGGTGCGGGGCGACCCCGAGCGCGCGGCGGAAGCGTTCGCGGTACGGGAGGGCGCCAAGGATGCGGTCGTAGCAGGGGTCCCCGGCGAGTACGGCCGTCGGGGCCGCCTCCGGGCAGGCGGTGCCGAGCCGGTCCAGCTGCTCGGGGTGGGACAGGACGGTGGCGGAGGCGATGGGGCGGCCGTCGTGCAGCAGCCACTCGGGCCCAAGACCGAAGACCGGTGTTGTCCGGTGTTGTCCGGTGTTGTCCGGTGTTGCGAGCTTCTTATTATACCCAACGCCATGCGACAACACGGCCAACTCGCCTTGCAATGCGTGGAGTTGACCGCCGTAGCTCGCGGACACCGCCAGGTCGACGGGGGTGTCCTTCGCCTGCTCCCAGGGGAGGACCGGCAGCCCCGCGGCGGCCAGCAGCTCGGGCACCCCGGCCAGAAAGGGCGAGGACTGGGTGCACGTCGCCAGCAGTTGCACCCGCAGATCGCCGCTGAGCAGGGGGAGTATGTCCAGCAGCCGGGTCGCGGAGGTGACGTTGTGCACCACGAGCAGCACCCGACGGCACTGTGCCCGGGTCACCCACCGCTCCGCGTCGGCGCCGACCGGAACCCTCAGCCGCAGCGTGCCCGTCATCCTGGCGATCTTACCGGCGGTGACCATGGCCGTTCTTCGGGCCGCACCCAACCGATCTTTGTCCTGTGAGTGGGGAAAGTCTGCGGTAATCCATGCACAACTTCTTCCCAGGTCCAGCAGCCGCTGCTACGTTCCCTACGAAAGCCCGGCACTGGGGCGGAATCTGGGCGGGGAGGGGACAGTGAGACGCATGACGGCACGACCGGCGAGCGCCCACCAGGCACGCCTGCTCAAGCTGCTGCGCGACGGCGGCCCCAACTCCCGTGCCCAGCTGGGCGACCAGGTCGACCTGTCCCGCTCCAAGCTGGCCGTGGAGCTGCACCGGCTGCTGGAGACGGGCCTGGTGGTGGCCGACGGGCTCGCCGCCTCGCGCGGCGGCCGCCGCTCCCACAACGTCCGGCTCAACCCGGGCCTGAGGTTCCTCGGCGTCGACATCGGCGCGACATCGGTCGACGTCGCCGTCACCAACGCGGAGCTGGAGGTCCTGGGCCACCTCAACCAGCCGATGGACGTCCGTGAGGGCCCCGTGGCGGTCTTCGAGCAAGTCCTGGACATGGCCGAGAAGCTGAAGGCCACCGGGCTGGCCGAGGGCTTCGACGGCGCCGGCATCGGCGTTCCCGGACCGGTCCGCTTCCCCGAGGGCATACCGGTGGCCCCGCCGATCATGCCGGGCTGGGACGGCTTCCCCGTACGGGAAGCGCTCAGCCAGGAACTCGGCTGCCCGATCATGGTCGACAACGATGTGAACCTCATGGCGATGGGCGAACAGCACGCCGGAGTCGCCCGCAACGTCGCCGATTTCCTCTGTGTCAAGATCGGCACCGGTATCGGCTGCGGCATCGTCGTCGGCGGTCAGGTCTACCGCGGCACCACCGGCAGCGCGGGCGACATCGGCCACATCCAGGCCGTGCCCGGTGGCAGGCCCTGCGCCTGCGGCAACCGGGGCTGCCTGGAAGCTCACTTCAGCGGTGCGGCGCTGGCCCGCGACGCGGTGCAGGTGGCCCAACAGGGCCTGTCCACCGACCTCGCGGCCCGGCTGGCGACGAATGGCACCCTCACCGCCGCCGATGTCGCCGCCGCGGCCACCGCGGGCGACACCACCGCACTGGAGCTGATCCGCGAGGGCGGCACCCGCGTCGGCGAGGTCATCGCCGGCCTCGTCTCCTTCTTCAACCCCGGTCTGTTAGTGATCGGCGGCGGGGTGACCGGCCTGGGCCACACCCTGCTCGCCGCGATCCGTACCCAGGTCTACCGCCAGTCGCTGCCCCTTGCGACCGGCAATCTCCCCATCGTCCTGGGCGAGTTGGGCTCCACCGCCGGAGTGACCGGCGCGGCCCGGCTGATCAGCGACCATCTCTTCTCACCCGCCTGAGCGACCACCCCTTCCCACCCGCCTGAGCGACCACCTCTTCACGCCCACGCACGCCTGCTCGGCGCCGCGCCTACCGAGGCGCGCCACGTCCTGACACCGGCCCTCGATGCCACATTCTCCAACTGACCAGGGTCAGCCAGGTCAGTTGTCCAGAGCTCCGGGATGACGGCGCATCCCGGCGTACCCGCCTGCTCGTACAACCAGCCCCATTCTGGAGGCATTTCGTGCACGGGAACGACCGCACCACCCGCACCCGCACCCGTCCCCGACCCCACAGATCGCGTCTGCACAAGGCGATCGCGCTGCTCAGCGGCGCCCTCCTCGCCGGTGCCGGCCTGACCCTCACCACCCCCCAGGCCGGCGCAGCCGTCACCGGCCAGGAGAAGGCCGCGGCGGCCGAGGACTTCCAGCAGGTCACCCTCGCCAAGGGGGAGGCGGAGGTCGGCGAGCCCATGTCGCTGGCCGTCCTCCCCGACCGCTCGGTCCTGCACACCTCCCGCGACGGCGAACTGCGCCTGACCGACGCCGCGGGCAACACCAAACTCGCGGGCAAGCTCGACGTCTACTCCCATGACGAGGAGGGCCTGCAAGGCGTCGGTGTCGACCCGGGCTTCACCGACAACCGCTTCATCTACCTCTACTACGCGCCCCCGCTGAACACCCCGGCGGGCGATGCCCCGGAGACCGGCACCGCCGCCGACTTCGCACCCTTCGACGGCGTCAACCGCCTCTCCCGCTTCGTGCTGAAGGCCGACGGCACCCTTGACGCCGCCAGCGAGAAGAAGATCCTCGACGTCTCGGCCACCCGCGGTCTGTGCTGCCACGTCGGCGGCGACATCGACTTCGACGCGGCCGGCAATCTGTACCTGTCGACCGGCGACGACACCAACCCCTTCCAGTCGGACGGCTACACCCCGATCGACGAACGCGACAACCGCAACCCCGGCTTCGACGCCCAGCGCTCCGCGGGCAACACCAACGACCTGCGCGGCAAGATCCTGCGCATCAAGGTCGAGGCCGACGGCACGTACTCCATCCCCGAGGGCAACCTCTTCAAGCCCGGCACCGACAAGACGCGGCCCGAGATCTATGCGATGGGCTTCCGCAACCCGTTCCGGTTCAGCGTCGACAAGAAGACCGGCATCCTCTACGTCGGCGACTACGGCCCCGACGCCGGCGCCGCCGACCCGAAGCGCGGCCCGGCCGGACAGGTCGAGTTCGCCCGGGTCACCGGCCCCGGCAACTTCGGCTGGCCGTACTGCACCGGCGCCAACGACGCCTACGTCGACTACGACTTCGCCACCGGTGGATCCGGCTCCTCCTTCGATTGCGCCGCCCCGAAGAACACCTCGCCGCACAACACCGGCCTGACCGATCTGCCCCCGGCGCAGACCGCCTGGATTCCGTACAACGGCGGATCCGTACCGGAGTTCGGCGACGGCTCCGAGTCCCCGATGGGCGGCCCGGTCTACCACTACGACGCCGCCCTCGACTCGCCCGTGAAGTTCCCCGAGGCGTACGACGGCGACTTCTTCGCCGGTGAGTTCGGCCGCCGCTGGATCAAGCGCATCAGCAGCGACGCCGACGGCAAGGTGCAGTCGATCAGCGACATCCCCTGGAGCGGCACCCAGATAATGGACATGGCCTTCGGCCCGGACGGCGCGCTGTACGTCCTCGACTACGGCACCGCCTGGTTCGGCGGCGACGAGCACTCGGCGCTGTACCGCATCGAGAACGCGACCGACGGCCACTCCCCGTCGCCCCAGGCCGCCGCGGACCGCACCTCGGGCCAGGCCCCGATGAAGGTCCAGTTCTCCTCGGCCGGCACCACCGACCAGGACGGTGACACGCTCACCTACAGCTGGGACTTCGGCGACGGCGGAACCTCCACGGCCGCCAACCCCGCCCACAAGTATTCAAAGAACGGCACCTACACCGCCACCGTCACCGCCAAGGACCCCTCCGGCCGCACCGGCAGCGCCAGTGTGCAGATCGTCGTCGGCAACACCGCGCCCAAGGTCGTCCTCGAGACGCCCAAGGACGGGCAGCTGTTCAGCTTCGGCGACGCCATCCCGTTCAAGGTGAAGGTCACCGACCCCGAAGACGGCCGGACCATCGACTGCGACAAGGTCAAGGTCACCCTGATCCTCGGCCATGACACCCACGGCCACCCGCTCACCTCGGCCAACGGCTGCTCCGGCACCATCCAGTCCAGCGCCGACGGCGGCCACGACGAGGACGCCAACATCTTCGGCGTCCTGGACGCCGAGTACACCGACGGCGGAGGCGGCGGCCAGGCCCCGCTCACCTCGCACGACCGGCACGTCCTGCAGCCCCGCCACCGCCAGGCCGAGCACTTCTCCACCAGCTCCGGCGTGACGGTCGTCGGCCATGACACCGCCCAGGGCGCCAAGGTCGTCGGCGACATCGACAACGGCGACTGGATCGCCTTCAAGCCCTACGTACTGAGCGACGCCACGAAGATCACCGCACGGGTCGCCTCCGCCGGCGCGGGCGGCACCCTCGAGGTCCGCGCGGGCTCGGCCACCGGCACCCTGCTCGGCAGGGCCACGGTGCCCGTGACCGGCGGCTGGGAGACCTACCAGGACGTCTCGGCCAACCTGTCCCGCGCACCGAGCGGCACCACCACCCTGTACCTCGTCTTCAAGGGCGGCAGCGGTGACCTCTACGAGATCGACGGCTTCACCTTCACAACCCGCTGAGCCACGACCCGCTGAGCCACAGCCCGCTGAGCCCGCCACGGGCCACTGAGCCCGCCACGGGCCACTGAACGGCGGCGGGCGGGAGACGCCGGACTCCCGCCCGCCGTCACCACCCCTCACCCTCTCCGGGATCTCGTTCCCCGGACAAGGAGGCAGCCCATGTCCGCGTCCCTGTCCCCGTCCCCCTCCCGTCCCCCTCGGATCGGCGTCTGGCTGGTCGGGGCCCGCGGCTCCGTCGCCACCACCGTGGTCGCCGGATGCGCCGCCGTGAACGCGGGGCTGCGCCCGCCGACCGGCCTGGTCACCGAGGCGCCCGCGTTCGCCGGCAGCGGTCTGCCCGCCCTGTCCTCCCTTGTGTTCGGCGGCCACGACACCACCGACTGCCCCCTGCCCAAACGCGCCGAGCAACTGGCCGCGGGCGGCGTCCTCCCGACCGGTCTGCCCGCCGCCGTCGCGGCCGAACTCGCCGCCGCCGACGCGGAGATCAGGCCCGGCGGCCCGCTCCCCGGCGACAACAGGGACGAGGACGCGCTGATCGCCGCCTTCGCCGCCGACCTCCAGGACTTCGTCACCCGGCTCGGCCTGGAGCGCGCGGTGGTCGTGAACGTCGCCTCCACCGAACCGGCCCCGCCGCCAGGACCCCCTCTTCCGCCCAGCTCGCTCTACGCGGCCGCCGCCCTGCGCGCCGGCTGCCCGTACGTCAACTTCACCCCGTCCACGGGCCTGCACCACCCGGCGCTCGCCCCGCTCGCCGCGGCGAGCGGACTGCCGTACGCGGGCCGCGACGGCAAGACGGGCCAGACCCTGCTGCGCTCCGTCCTCGGCCCCATGTTCGCCCAGCGGGCGCTGGACGTCCGGGCCTGGTCGGGCACCAACCTCCTCGGCGGGGGCGACGGCGCCTCCCTCGCCGACCCGGCCGCCGCCGCGGCGAAGAACGCCGGCAAGGAACGCGTCCTCGCGGACACCCTCGGCACCACCCCCGAGGGCGAGGTCCACATCGACGACGTGCCCGCGCTCGGCGACTGGAAGACCGCCTGGGACCACGTCGCCTTCGACGGATTCCTCGGCACCCGCATGGTCCTCCAGACCATCTGGCAGGGCTGCGACTCGGCACTCGCCGCGCCCCTCGTCCTCGACCTGGCCCGGCTCGTCGCCCGCGCCCACGCGACCGGTCTGCGCGGCCCCCTCGCCGAACTCGCCTTCTTCTTCAAGGACCCGGTCGGGGACGCGCCGTCGGCGCTGGGGGAGCAGTACGCGGAACTGGTGCGGTTCGCCCAGGAGCTGGGGGAGAGCGAGTGAGCCGACTCCACGCCTGGGCCGAACTGCTGCGCCTGCCCGCCCTGTTCACCGTCCCAGGCGACGGGCTGGCCGGGGCGGCCGCCGTCGCCGCCCGCCCCGACCGCCGTACCGCGCTCGCCGTCGGCTGCTCCCTGTGCCTGTACGAGGCCGGAATGGCCCTCAACGACTGGGCCGACCGTGCGGAGGACGCCGTCGAGCGCCCGCACCGCCCGCTCCCGTCCGGCCGGGTCCGCCCCGCCGCCGCCCTCGCCGCGGCCTGCGCCCTCACGGCCGCGGGCCTCGCCCTGGCCGCCCGCGCGGGG
>NZ_JBSFMM010000069.1:0-48964 GCF_053599555.1 Streptomyces sp. NPDC000941 | reverse complement strand
CCGCGCCGCCCTCGCCGCGGAGGCGCCGGACCGCCGGGAGCTGTTCACCGGCATCGAGGACGGCAAAGCGCGCCGTTGAAGTGATGGGGAGGCCCGTAGGGGACGGGCCAACAGAGCACCAGCGCGGTCACGGCAGCCAGCCGGTCACGCCGACGAGGGGGTTAGGGGTGCTAGGTCACTCGTCGGGGTTGGAGTTGCGGGTGTGGTCGATGTCCTCGACGTCGATCCACCGGCCGCTGGGGTACTGGTCGACGGTGGACCCGTTCACGACGACAGTGGATCCGCTGATGCTGCCGCCGCACTGGATCCCGACCACGCTGCCGGGCGCGGCGTAGTTGACGACCGTCTCGTCGTTGTTGTTCCGGTTCTTCGCCATGGAACTTCTCCGTGTCTCTGCGATGGGTTTGGCCGGACTGTCCGGCTCCCCTCAACCCCGCCCGTACGGCACCGCACAGAGCGGCCCGGACGGGCGGAGGAGGCAACCGGCCGCCGCAGACAGCGCGGCGGAAAGGTCAAAGAGTGCGCGGGTCTTGCTCCGCGCGGGCCACCTTCTTGGCTCATTGCTGAGCTGAGGACAGGCGGTAGATCCTCGGTCCACTGTTGAGTTTTCAAGGAACGAACGCTTCCTTCGGACCCGTCTCACGGGGCCCTCCGGGCGCTGTCGGAGCAGCCCAAAGAAGGCCCTCCTTCGGTCGCTGTCCTAGGACTGCGGCCGATGACAAGACAATGGCGCACAGTCCTGGGACTGTCAACAGTCCTGGGACTGTGTTTCACTGGGCGATGTCGAGAGGAGGTTCTGCATGGCACCCAAGTGGCGGGAGCTTGCGGACCGGATCGCCGAGAAGATCCGGAACGGTGAATACGCGCCGGGCGACCAATTGCCGCAGATCAGAGACCTTGTGGAAGCGGGTGAAGGGTCCAAGTCCACGGTTCACGCGGCCTATAAGGCGCTGGAAGCCGAGGGGTTGGTGACCTCCTCGCGCGGCCATGGCACCGTCGTGCGCCAGCGAGCGCCGCTCAAGCGACTCGGCATTGCCCGATACGACAAGGCCAAGTGGCGCGATGGGGGCGAGGTGGCGTTCATCGCCGACCGCGTCGCCTCCGGGCGTGCGTACCGTCGTGGCGAGCAGACCCAGACCGTTAGTCGTGTCGTGGCGCCTCCGGCCGCCGCTGCCGCCCACGGTCTACCGGCTGGTGCCGAGGTCTATGCACGAGCGCGACTGGTGAAGGAAGGCGAGCAGCCGACGCACACCCTGACCAGCTACTACCGGCCCGAGCATGTGGAGGGAACGAGACTGGTCGACCCGACGCCCGGCCCGGCCGGTAGGGGCGGCGGCTTTCGCGTGCTGTACGACGCGGGGTACGAGATCGACCACATGAAGGAATCGCTGTTCGCACGCGTCCCGACGGCCGAGGAAGTGAAGCTTCTCCAGCTCCCACCGGGCGAACCCGTCGTCGAGCTGCATCGGACCACGTACACGGCGGATGGCACAGTGGTCGAGTTCGCCATCGGAGTGCACGCCGCCACGCGCTTCGCCTGGGAATACGACTTCAAGGTCCCCGACTCCGCCGATCAGAAAGATGAGGAAGGCGCCCCCCATGCCGAGTGAAGGAAAGCCGCAGCCGATCGACACAGCGGTCATCACGGCCCCGAGCGACGTGCCCACCGCCGACCTGTGGCTACTGGCCGAGCGACGGGAGCGCCATACCGGGCGTGTCATCGGCCAGGACAAGAGCAGCGCCAGCGCGCCGGATGCACTCGCTGCTCTTGCGCTCGGCGCTGTTATCCGCCGCGTCCTCGACGACCAGGAGCAGCACCTTGTTCTCGAGGGTCTGCGGCACGGAGCGACGTGGGAGCAACTGGCGCGGGCGCTTGGCCTGGCCGACTCCGCCCAGGCACAGACCGCGTTCGTGGCGTGGGCCCAGCAGCTCCCGAGCGGCGAGGCGACCGAGGCGCTGCGCCTTGCCGGACTCGGGAAGGGCCAGTGATCTCGGCGCAGGCATGGGCGGATGCCCGGCGCGTCTGGGACTACCACCAGATGGGTCACACAGCGCGGCCCTGCTCGGTCGCCATCGGCCTGGGGAGTCACGACCTGGGCGTGGCCGATGCGGCCGTGAGGCTGTACGAGAGCGGCATGGCTCCGTTGCTGGTCTTCACCGGGGCCAACAGCCCCACGACGCTGGACGCCATGCCGCGCGGCGAAGCCGTCCATTACCGGGAGCGGGCGCTGGAGCTGGGGGTACCCAGCTCGGCCGTGCTCGTCGAGCCCCGGGCGCGCAATACCGGCGAGAACATTCGATTCTCACGGGCACTGCTCGAAGAATCCGGCGTCGATGTGTCATCCGTGCTGCTGATCAGCAAGCCGTACGAGGAACGGCGCTCGTATGCGACGGCGCGCAAACTCTGGCCCGAGGTGCAGGTCGTCAGCGCGTCCGCGCCGATGACCTTCGAGGAATACCTGGACTCCATCGGGGACCCGCGCCTCGTGATTGACATGCTCGTCGGCGCCTTGCAGCGGCTGCTGATCTACCCCGATCAGGGCTTCATGATCAGGCAAGTGGTGCCCGATGACGTGATGGCGGCCTACGAACGGCTACGCAGTGACGGCTTCACGAGCCGCATCGTGTCCGTTGGTGCGGCGACGCGTGCGTGAGCGTATACGGGGCAGGCGTGGGACGGGACGGCCCGGCAGGGCCGTCCCGTCTACTCACAGCGGTGTGACCGTGGGGCCGTCTGTGGGCCGTCCGAGGGCGGCCAATGACGACCAACAACGACCAATGACGACCATCACCAGGTAGGGCGGCCGTCGCCCCACCTGGTGATCAGAGCACTCTGAGGAACTGGTTTCCGTCGCGAGCTTGGCGTACGGCAAGATGGGGTGTATCTGACGACGCGGCGCAGCCGCATGCCGATCCACGGGCGGCGAACCTCGTGGTAAGACCGCACTTCGATACCTACGATTGCCGGACGGTTTCTCTTGGCTGAGTACATCTACACCATGCGCAAGACGCGCAAGGCTCACGGCGACAAGGTGATCCTCGACGATGTCACGCTGAGCTTCCTGCCCGGCGCCAAGATCGGTGTCGTGGGTCCCAACGGCGCCGGTAAGTCGACGGTGCTGAAGATCATGGCCGGCCTGGAGCAGCCGTCCAACGGGGACGCCTTCCTCTCGCCCGGATACACCGTCGGCATCCTGCTCCAGGAGCCCCCGCTGGACGAGACCAAGACCGTCCTGGAGAACGTCGAGGACGGCGTGGCGGAGATCAAGGGCAAGCTCGACCGCTTCAACGAGATCGCCGAGCAGATGGCGACCGACTACTCCGACGCGCTGCTGGACGAGATGGGCAAGCTCCAGGAGGAGCTGGACCACGCCAACGCCTGGGACCTGGACGCCCAGCTCGAGCAGGCGATGGACGCCCTCGGCTGCCCGCCCGGCGACTGGCCGGTCACCAACCTCTCCGGTGGTGAGAAGCGCCGCGTCGCCCTGTGCAAGCTGCTGCTCGAGGGGCCCGACCTGCTGCTGCTCGACGAGCCCACCAACCACCTGGACGCCGAGTCCGTGCAGTGGCTGGAGGCGCACCTCGCCCAGTACGCCGGCACCGTCGTCGCCATCACCCACGACCGGTACTTCCTGGACAACGTCGCCGAGTGGATCCTGGAGCTCGACCGCGGCCGTGCCATCGGCTACCAGGGCAACTACTCCACCTACCTGGAGACCAAGCAGACCCGGCTGAAGGTCGAGGGCCAGAAGGACGCCAAGCGGCAGAAGCGCCTGAAGGAAGAGCTGGAGTGGGTCCGCTCCAACGCCAAGGGCCGCCAGGCCAAGTCCAAGGCGCGACTGGCCCGTTACGAGGAGATGGCCGCCGAGGCCGAGAAGACCCGGAAGCTGGACTTCGAGGAGATCCAGATCCCGCCGGGCCCGCGCCTGGGCAGTGTCGTGGTCGAGGTGGAGAACCTCTCCAAGGCGTTCGGCGAGAAGGTCCTGATCGACGACCTGTCCTTCACCCTGCCGCGCAACGGCATCGTCGGCGTCATCGGCCCCAACGGCGCCGGCAAGACCACGCTTTTCAAGATGATCCAGGGCCTGGAGACCCCGGACGCGGGCGACATCAAGGTCGGCGACACGGTCAAGATCTCCTACGTCGACCAGAGCCGCGCCAACATCGACCCCAAGAAGACGCTGTGGGCCGTCGTCTCGGACGAGCTGGACTACATCAACGTCGGCCAGGTCGAGATGCCCTCCCGCGCGTATGTGTCCGCGTTCGGCTTCAAGGGCCCGGACCAGCAGAAGCCGGCCGGGGTGCTCTCCGGCGGTGAGCGCAACCGCCTGAACCTCGCGCTGACCCTCAAGCAGGGCGGCAACCTGCTGCTCCTCGACGAGCCGACCAACGACCTCGACGTGGAGACCCTCTCCTCGCTGGAGAACGCGCTGCTGGAGTTCCCCGGCTGCGCCGTGGTCGTCTCCCACGACCGCTGGTTCCTCGACCGCGTCGCGACGCACATCCTCGCGTACGAGGGCGAGTCCAAGTGGTTCTGGTTCGAGGGCAACTTCGAGGCGTACGAGAAGAACAAGGTCGACCGCCTCGGTGCGGACGCGGCCCGTCCGCACCGCGCCACCTACAAGAAGCTGACCCGGGGCTGAGTGTGGCCCGCCATATTTACTCCTGCCCCCTGCGCTGGTCCGACATGGACGCGTTCGGCCACGTCAACAATGTGGTCTACCTCCGCTATCTGGAGGAGGCGCGCGTCGACTTCATCTGGCGGCTGGCGCCGGGGGACGACAGCGGCGCGTTCACCGGCGGCGTGGTGGTCGCCCGGCACGAGATCAGTTACCTCAGGCCGCTCGTCCACCGGCACGCCCCGGTGACCATCGAGCTGTGGGTGAAGGAGACCGGCGCCGCGTTCATCACGCTCGGGTACGAGGTCAAGGACGAGGACACCGTGTACGCGCGGGCCTCGACCATGATCGTCCCCTATGACCTGGAGCGCGGCCGTCCGCGCCGTCTCACCTCCGAGGAGGAGGGCTTCCTGGTGAAATACCGGGAAGACGCCGCCGGGGCCGCCGAGGCGGCTCCCGAGGCTGCCGGGTCCGCTGCGGCTACCGGGCGGGACGAGCAGCCCGAGGGGGCAGTGACCGTATGACGGTGCAGGGGGAGGAGCTGCGCTTCGCCGACCCGGGGGAGGCGGCGGACCTCGCCGCCTTCCTGGCCCGGCTGATCCACTACGACCGGGCCGCGGCGGTGCGGCTGCAGGCGGGCGGCGGAGTGCTCGCCGTCTTCGGCCGCCCGCCGTCCTTCGAAGTGCTCGCCATCCGTACCGCCCGGCTCGCGGCCGACACCGTACTGGACACGACGGTCTCGGCCGGGCAGTTCGCGGACGCGCTGGACGCGGCGGCGCTCGACGCGGCGGCGCGGCGCAGGGCAGACGGCGCCGGTGCGGCGCCCGACGGTCCGGCCGGCCTGGCCGTGGCCGTACCCGACCCGGTCACCGGCCCGCCATGGGCCGGGCTGCTGCCGCCGCGCGGCGGCTGGCGCCGGGTGCCCGGTCTGCCGGGCGTGGCCGAGGTGCGCGGGGCGGTCGCCTCGGCCGTCGCCGAGTTCCGCGCCCGGGACGCGGCGCTGCCCGAGGAGCGGCGCACCCGCGCCGAGCGGGACCGCATCGGCCGCGAGATCTGGTCCCGGACGCTCGGCGAGACCGGCCTCCCACTGCGCGCCGTACACGCCGCGCAGTCACTGGGCTTTCTGCGCCAGGCCCGCACCTCGGAGCCGGTCGCCGCGGCCGTGGCGACCGGCTCGCCGGGCGGCGGGGCGACGGCGCTCGCCCCCGAGCCCGAGCAGCTTGCGCTGCTCGGCGCGGGCGGCTGGCTGCGGCTGCGCACGCCGTACGGCTCGATAGCGGTGCGCAAGACGGGGCTGCCGGGGCTCTCGGGCCTGTCGGTGAGCCCTGCCTGACCGCCGCCTGACCAGCCGCCGTCGGCCCTCGTCCGAGCCGCCCGAGCGAGCGGCTGTGGGAGGGCGGCGGCGGGGTCAGCCCGCGGTGTTGACCATGGACGCGGCCGCGTAGGTGAGGTAGTCCCACAGCTGCCGCTCGAGCTCGGGTGCCAGCTCCAGCTCGTCCACGGCGTCGCGCATATGACGCAGCCAGGCGTCGTGAGCGCCGCGGTTCACGGTGAAGGGCGCATGGCGCATGCGCAGCCGCGGGTGGCCGCGGTTCTCGCTGTAGGTGCGCGGACCGCCCCAGTACTGCATGAGGAAGAGCCGCAGCCGCTCCTCGGCCGGGCCCAGGTCTTCCTCGGGATACATGGGCCGCAGCAGCGGATCCTCGGCTACGCCCTGGTAGAAGCGGTGCACCAGGCGCCGGAAGGTCTCCTCGCCGCCGACCTGTTCGTAGAACGTCTGTTCCTGAAGCGTGCCGCGCGGAATCTCTGTCACTCCCCCATGCTCTCAGACCGCCTGACGGAGGACTCCGGACGTAGGTCGCGATGGAGGCGCGGGCGCAGGACAGTGGAGTCATGGGCAGCACGCGCACGGGCAGGCGCGGCGCGGATGGCGCGGACCGGAAGTCCGATCCGTACGCCGCGACGGCCGCGACGCTGCGTGCCGCCCTGGTCCGGGAGATCGCCGAGGGCGGCGGGCTGACCGACCCGGCGTGGCGGGAGGCTTTCGAGGAGGTGCCGCGCCATGTGTTCGTCCCCCGTTACTACGAGGCGGGCGAGCCGAGCACATCCGGCGGGACGGCGCTCTACGAACGGCTGGGGCGGCACGACACCGAACCCGCGCGGCGGGCGCGCTGGCTGGCCGGGGTGTACTCCGACGCGCCCTTGGCGACGCGGGTGCGCGACGGCGAGCTCGTCTCCTCCAGCAGCCAGCCGTCGCTGATGGCGCGGATGCTGGAGGCCCTGGCGGTACGGGACGGGGACAGCGTGCTGGAGATCGGCACCGGCACCGGCTACAACGCGGCGCTGCTCGCGCACCGGCTCGGCGAGGACCGGGTCACGACCGTCGACATCGACCCGGACATCACCGACACCGCCCGCGACCACCTGGCCGCGGCCGGATACCAGCCGACGGCCGTCACCGGGGACGGGGCGCTCGGCTGCCCCTCGCGCGCCCCCTTCGACCGGATCATCGTCACCTGCGCCGTGACCGCCCTGCCGCCCGCCTGGCTGGACCAGTGCCGGTGCGGCGCGCTGATCCTGGCGCCGCTCGCCACCGGGCTGATCGCGCTGTGGGTCGCCGACGCCGAGCACGGCGAGGGGCGCTTCCTGACCACCCCCGCGTACTTCGTCCCGCTGCGCGGCAGCGAGCCCCGGCCCCCGGTCCGTACGAAGGGACTGCCGACCGAACCGCTGCTGGAAGACTCCTTCCGCTTTCTGCTGAACGTGGTCACGGCGTGGCTGGACCCGCTGGAGGCCCTCGCACTGTGGGAGCACGAGGGCCGGCCGGGGCGGGAGCGCTACGGCGTGACGGTGCGGGAGCGGCGGCAGTGGGCGTGGCTGGACGACCCGGAGGGCGCGTACGCCTGGCCGCTGGGGCCTGCCCACGCCGAACGGGCTCACTGAACGGGCTCGGCGGAAGTGGGCTCCTAGTTGAGACCGCCCGAGGCCCGGAGGTTCTGGCCGGTGAGCCAGCGGCCGTCCGGGCCCGCCAGAAACGCCACGACGTCGGCCACATCGGACGGCTGCCCGAGCCGGCGCAGCGGGGTGATGCTGACGATCAGGTCCAGCACGTCGCCGGGGTTCGCGTCGTGCAGCATGTCGGTGTCGGTCGCCCCCGGGGAGACCGTGTTGACGGTGATGCCGCGCTCCCCCAGCTCCTGCGCGGCCGCCGCGGTGAGCTGTTCCAGCGCACCCTTGCTGATCATGTACGGGGCGACGCCCGGCACGGCCCGGACGGTGTTGAGCGTGGAGATGTTGACGATCCGCCCGCCGTCGGGCATATGCCGGGCCGCGTACCGCACGGTCAGGAAGGCGGCCTTCAGATTGACCGACAGCAGATGGTCGAAGTCCTCCTCCTCGATCTCGGCGAGAGGGGCCCTCGGGAGGTTCACGGCCGCGTTGTTGACCAGGATCTCCACGCCGCCGGACGGCCCCTGCGACGCGGTCTCCATCAACTGCTCCGCCGCCCCGGGCCCGGTCAGGTCCAGCCGCACCGCGCGGGCGCGGCCGCCCGTCTCCTCGACGGCGCGGACGACGTCCTCGGCGGCCTCGGCGCTGCGCGCGTAGTTGAACACCACCTCGGCGCCGTCGCGGGCCAGCCGCTCCACGATGGCCCGGCCGATGCCCCGCGAGCCTCCGGTGACGACCGCGGTCTTGCCTTTCAGCGCTGGCATTGCACCCTCCACACATCTCGGTGAGCGGATGTTCCGCCCCGGATCTATGCAGGGTGCGCCTCCGGCGGCGGGCTGTCGGCCGAAGAAGTCGGCCGGTCGCCCGCCACCGGGCTGCGTCGCGTCAGCCGGGGGAGAGGAGCCGTCCTCGGCCCTATCCCCGGCGCACGGTGATCGTCGTCCAGGCCCCGACGTGGACGCGGTCGCCGTCCTGGAGGGGGATCGGGACGTACGGCTGGATCGGGTCCTCTCCGCCGTTGATCGTGGTGCCGTTCGTCGAGTCCTGGTCGACGACCGCCCAGCCGCCGTCCGGCTGCTGGACGAGCATCGCGTGCTGGTGGGAGACCCCGGGGTCCTCCGGCGGGCGCGCCAGGTCGATATCGGGCGACTCGCCGGTGCTGTGGCGGCGGCGGCCGATGGTGATCTGCGGCCCGGTGAGCGGGAGCTGCTGCTCGGGGGAGTAGGCCGGGAGGTTCAGACCGGCCGCCTCCGGGCCGCTGCGGTGCATCATCGCCATGAAGTACTCACGGTCCGGGCCGACGAACGCGACCCACCCCGCGGGGGCCACGGGCCCGGGAGGACTCGGAGGGCCGCCCTGGGCTGTGCCCTGGGTGAAGTGGGCGGGCGGCCCCTGGTGCGGTCCGGGCGCCGGGGCGCCCGGGTAGTCGCCGCCGCCGAAGGCGGGCCCGGGCGGGGCCGGGGCCTGGGGCGGCTGCGGCTGCCCGTACGGCGACGGGGGCGCGGGAGCGTTCGGCGACGCGGCGGGCCCCGCGGCGTTCGGCGGCTGCAGCGTCCAGTCGTCGTTGGCGAAGGACGGGCCCGGAGGCTGCTGCATCGGCGGCGAGGGCAGCAGCGGCTCGGCCGGGCTCGGGTGACCCGGCTGAGGCGGGCCCGCCGGGTAGCCGCCCGGACCCGGACCCCCGTGGGGCCCCTGCGGCGGGAACGCCTGCGGCTGCGGGGGCTGCGGCGGCTGGAAGCCGCCGGACCCGGGCGGGGGCGGCGGGGCGTACGAGGTGGGCGACTGGGTCAGGAAGTTGTAGCGGCACTCCTCGCAGAACGGTGCCTGCGCCTCACGGGGCGTACGGCACTGAGGGCACAGCTCCGCCTGGAAGGTGGGGTCCGGCGGCTGCGGGGCGGGCGCCGGGTAGCCGTAGCCCCCGGGCGGACCCTGGAATCCCTGGGCGTCCGGTGGCTGCGGGGCGGGCGCCGGATAGCCGTAGCCCCCGGGCGGGCCCTGGGGCCCCGGGGCGCCCGGCGGTGGCGACCCGCCGGGGAAACCCATGCCGTCCGGGACGCCGGGACCTCCCGGGCCCGCGGGGCCCGGAGCGCTTCCCGGGAACCCGGGCGGGCCGGGCATCGGCGGTGGCGGAGGCGGGGGGACGGCGCCCGTGGGCATGGGTGTCCCCGACATCCGGTGGCCACACACCTCGCACCAGTCGTCGGCCGCTGATTGGTGGCCGTTAGGGCAGGTCGGCATGTCGGTGTTCCCCCTCTTGTGCCGTTCTCGGCGCTTACTGCCGTTTTGCGTGCTTGTCGCGTTACTTCTTGTTACCTTTTGACGCGAACTGTCTTGGTGGAGCGCGTTTCGAGGGTCATCTCGTCCGCCTCCGCGACCTTCGCCTTCAGTCGCACAGTACCCGTCGCCACATCGACGACGTCCACCACCTTCGCAAGCAGTTTCGCCGTGTCCTCGTTCCCCGAGGCGTTCGCCAGCTGGACGGCACGTCCCAGCTTGGCCGTTGCTCCGTCGGTATCTCCCGCTTTGCGGGCATCCAGGCCCTGTTGGATGGCCTGTGCCAGTTCTGCCTGGCCCGTATAGTGCGCGACCTGCGGATTTATCGCGGTGGAGGCGACCATGTCCTCCGTCCACACAGCCCGCACCAACCCCTGGGCGAGCGTGGCCGGGAGCGCGGCGTGCCGCGGGTCGTGCCGCGGATCGTGTTGCGGCAGTACGAGAGAGACGCGGGCGGCCAGCATCTCCTGCCCGACGTCGGCCGCGGGCACCCGCACACACAGGTGGTAGTCGCGGGACTCGTCGCCCCAGGAGCCCGTCGGATAGTCGCCGGCCCGCGCTCCGGCCTCGGCGCGCCGGTCGGTCAGGTCCTCGACCGCGGGCGCCACCTGCTTGACGAACGCCACCTCGGCGCCCACCGGGGTCCACACCCGCAGGCTCACGTCCGCGATCTCCTTGCCCATCGCGGCATCCATCATGCGCGTGAAGTCCGCGGCCAGATTGGCGGGGTCTGCCACGATATCGGCCGTGCCGAGCAGCGCGGAGGCGATGCCGGTGACCTCCTTGACCTCCCAGTCCGTGCCCACCCCGCGCGCATCGCAGGTGAAGCGGCCCGCGCAGGCGTCCAGTGCGGCCCGCAGCTCGCCCGGCTCCTCGTGTTCGTTGCGGCCGTCGGTCAGCAGGATGCCGTGCCGGATCGGCGCATCGGCCGACGCCAGCAGCCGGTCGGCGAGGCGCAGCCAGGTGCCGATCGCCGTGCCGCCGTCGGCCCTCAGCCCGCGCAGCGCGTCCTTCGCCCGGGCCCGGGTGGCCGGGTCGGCGGTCGCCAGCCGGCCCTCGCTCGGGAAGATCTCCTCCGCCTGGTGCGTGCCGGCGACCACCGCGAAGGCGACGCCGTCGCGGATGGCGTCGATCGCGGCGGCGGTCGCGTCCCGCGCGTTGCGCATCTTCTCCGGCGGATAGTCCATGGAGCCGGAGCAGTCGACCATGATGACCACGGCCGCGCCGCCGCTCTGGTCCCGAGGTGGCGCGCCGCTCTGGTCCCGGGGCTGGGCGCCGCCCGGGTCCCGGGGCTCGGCGGGCGCCGGGAGTGCCGGGATGGGCATCCCCCCGGTGGTGCCGCCGCCGGTGGACGTGACCGTGACGATCGCGTTCACCTCGCGGCCGCCCTCGGGAAGGTACTCGTTCTGGTAGACCTCGACCGAGAACCGCGGCACGGTGGACTTGGCGAAGTTGGCCATCAGATCCGCTCCTTGGCTTCAACCGCTCCTGGGCTCAGACCGCTCCTCAGGCCGTCCGGAGATCAGCCGGATCCTGCCCCGCCCGGCTCCGCGGGGAACGGCAGTACGGCCACTGTTACGTTGTCGTGGCCCCCGCCCTCCAGAGCGTGGCCGACCAGAACGCGCGCGCTGTGCATCGGCCGGGCGTGGGCGTCCTGCGGCAGCGCGCGGGCCATGTCCTGCGCCGATTCCGCGTAGTTCCACAGGCCGTCGGTGCACACCACCACCACACCCGGCTGGTCCGGCTTGTAGGACGCGGTGTGCGGCTCCAGTTCATAGGCGTCCGCGCCGAGCCAGCCGGTGATGGCATGGGCCCGCTCGTCCGCGTACGCCTCCGCCTCGGACATCAGACCGGCCGCCACCATCTGGGCCGCCCACGAGTCGTCCTCGGTGAGCCGGGCGGGCGGCGCCGAACGGTCGTCGGGCACCCAGTAGGCGCGGCTGTCGCCGATCCAGCCGACGGTCAGGATGCCGGAGGTGACCACCGCGCTGACGATGGTGCAGGCCGGCGCGTTCTGCTGGCGCTGGTGGGGTTCGTCGTGCGCGCCCGCCCCGCCCGCCTCCGCCGCGAGGGAGTTCACGGCCTCGGAGGCGGCGACGATCGCCTCGTTCATGGCCGTCTGGGGATGGGCGCCACGGGGGAGCGCGGCGAGCAACGACTGGCCCGCGGCGCGGGCGGCGGCCGCGGACGCGTCGTCGGGGCGGGTCGCCGAGGACACCCCGTCGCAGACGACCGCGAGCACGGCCGGTGAACCGTCGGGCAGCGCGGCGGCGGACACGGCGAACGCGTCCTCGTTGCGATGGTGGCGCAGACCGCGGTCGCTGGCCGCCGCGACGCCCGCCAACTCCCGCTCCATGTGGTCGCGTTCCCGCGGCTGGGCGTGGCCGCAGGAGTCGCAGTATCCGTCCTGGTCGATGGTGCCCTCCCGGCACGCGGCGCACAGGCGGCGGCCGCTGCTCGCGTCAGTGTTCGGTCCGATGCCCGGCGTGCCCGGCGTACCCGGTGCGGCAGGCGTATCGGGGGTTGGTTGCTCCCCAGGAGCCGTGGCCCTGGGGTCGGCCGTCGGCCCGTCCGGCCCGTCCGGCCCGTCCGGCCCGTCCGGTACGTCCCAGGCGACCGGGACATCCGAGGCCGCCGGGACATCCGGACCCGCCGAACCCGCTGCGGCAGCCGGAGGCGCCGGGGCGGGGGCCGGGAGCGGATAGTCCTCCGGCTCCTGACGCCTGGCCCGCGCCGCTCCGTTCACCGGAGGCGCCGGACGGTCCGCGGCCACGGCGGCATCGGCGGCATCCGGCGCGGCCGAGGCCAGGTCGGCCCCGCACACGCCGCAGAAGTTGTCACCCGACTCCAGCGGCTCTTCACAGGTCGGGCAGGCTGCCACTCCAGGCAGCCGCGGCATCTGCGACATCGATCACACCCACGTCCTGGGGCGGAAACGGTTGGCCCGCTCCACCAGTTCGATCCTTTCCTCGCCGCGCTGCGCAAGCCTGGCGAGCACCCGGTACGAGCGTTCCAAGCCGAAGCGCAGTCCCCGCTCGTCCAGACTGCTGCCGAGCAGGGACGGCCGGGCGCCGCCCGGCGGCGCGCCGCTGCTGCCGGACAGTACCCAATCCAGGGCGCTGCCCAGTACTTCCGTGCACAGCCGCTCGTACCGCACCGCGTCCAGACCCAAGTGGCCCAGCCGCTCGACCTGTTGGGCCGAGGCCGTCAGATCGGCCAGCAGCGGCTCATGCGCGGCGCGCTGCCGCAGCCGGGCCCGCACCGCCGCGACCCGGGCCGCCGTGTAGTGAATGGACGACTCCGGTACGGACTCGAGAGCGGCCACCGCCCCCACGCGGTCCCCGGCGTACAACAGCACCCGGGCGAGCCCGAAGGCGGCGCTCACATGGTTCGGGTCGGTCGTCCACACCAGCCGGTAGTACTCCGCCGCATTGTCCAACTGGCCGAGCACCTCCGCGCACACACCGAGCGCCAGCTTCGGCGCGGGCTCGCCGGGAAACGCGTCGTAGACGGCGTCGAAGGACAGGGCCGCGGTCTCGTTGTCCCCGGTCGCCAGCGCGTGCAGGCCCCGACACCAGACGATCCGCCAGTCGTCGGGATGGCCGGCCTCCAGACCGTCCAGCGCGATCCCCGCCTCCCGTGCGTGGCCCAGCTCCAACTGCGCGCGGATACGGCGCAGCCGCAGCTCCAGCGAGTCGGCGGGGGCCGCCCGCAGCGCCGCGTGCAGCTCGGTCGGGGCGGAGGCCAGCAGCCCGGCGAGAAACCCGGCGTTGGCGTCGTCCGGATCCACCAGCGGCACCGGCAGTGCCAGGGCCGTGGCGCGGGCGTCCAGCGGCGCGATCGCGGGCAACGGCAGGGCGAGCACGCCCTGGGGGCGGGGCGGAGCGGCGGCCGCCCGGCCCCGGCCGGCGCGGGCCCCGAGCGCCGACGCGTCCTGCCCCTGCTCGGCGAACAACTGGGTGTCCACCACCCGCGGCTCGGGCCCGAACAGCGTCGACAGCGCCGGCCGGGGCCGCCCCGTCTGCAGCGCCACGACCTCCCGCAACACACCCGTCAGCTGATCGGCCATCTCCTGCGCCGAGCCGAACCGGCGGTTCGGATCGGGGTCGGTGGCCCGCACCAGCAGCCGGTAGAACGACTCGTAACGCTGGAAGACCTCGATGTTCCCCGGGTCGGGCAGGCTGTCCGCGAAGACGTTCGTATAACCCTGGAAGTCAAAGGTCAGCACGGCCAGCGTGCGCGCCACCGTATACAGATCCGAGGCGACCGTCGGGCCCAGCTCCGAGACCTCGGGGGCCTGATAGCCGACCGTGCCGTAGATCGGGCTGTCCTCGTCGTCCATCCGCCGCACCGCGCCCATGTCGATGAGCTTCAGCTGGTCCTGCTGCTGGATGGCGTTGTCGACCTTGAAGTCGCAGTAGAGCAGATTGCGGCTGTGCAGATGGCCCAGGGCCTCCAGGGCCTCGATACCGTACGCACACGCCTGCTCGACCGGCAGCGGATCGCGCCTGCCGTCCGGTGCGCGGCGGGAGTTGGCGATGTCCTTCAGCGACTTGCCGCCGACGTACTCCATCACGATGTAGCCGTCGAGGCTGCCGGTGCGCTGATCGAGATGCTCGACGAAGTTGTAGATGCGGACGATGTTGGAATGCTCGATCTCGGCGAGGAACCGGCGCTCCGACACCGCGACCGACAGCGCCTCCTCGTCGCCCGTGTCCAGCAGGCCCTTGAGGACCACCCAGCGGTCGGACACCGCCCGGTCGATGGCCAGATAGATCCAGCCGAGACCGCCGTGGGCCAGACACCCCGCCACCTCGTACTGGCCGCGCACGATATCGCCGGGGCTCAGCTTGGGCACGAAGGAATACGGATGGCCGCACTTGGTGCAGAACCCCTCGGTACGGCCCGGCCGGTCGCCGCGGGCGCGCCCCACCGGCGCCCCGCAGTCGCTCCGGCTGCAGAACCGCTTGCGCTCCGGCACCTCCGGATTCGTCAGCACCGCCATCCGCGGGTCGGTGCGCGGTACCTCGTCCACGCTGACCAGGCCCGCGCCCAGGCGGCTGCGCCCGGAGCGGGCCACGGCGGAGGAGCGGGAGCTGCGCACCGACACCGAACGCGAGGACGACCGCCCCGACCCCAGCGAACGGGACAGCCGCCCGGACACCGAACGCCGGGACGAGGCGGACCGCGACGACGGGCGCGAGGAGGAGCGGGAGCCGGTGGGCGACGAGCCGCTGCCCCGGTCGCCGCGCCCCACGCCGGTGATACCGGTGGGCGACGAGCCGACCATTCCGTCCCGCGAGACGACCGGGGCCATACCGCACGTGTCGCAGTACAGCTGACCGCCGCCCACATCCTCGTACGACCCGCCGCACCCACGCCGCTGACACCTGCCCAAAGCGCTCACATGGTCTCCTTTGGGGTAAGATATGCGTCGTGCGTTGCGAGAACCAAGCGCGCACGACGCGCTGAGCGAGAGCCAAGCTGGCGCAACCCAATGCTTTCGGGCGACCGGGCAGGTTCCGTCCCGGCTGGTGTTGAGGGAGTAAGATCTTTCAGGTCGCTGACCTGCGGGGCTTCCTGAGCCAGGAATCCCCCTGCTTCGGCTGGGGGAGGGTTCAAAGTGCCTCCCCCGTTCTGCGGTCCCGCGGCCCCTTCTGGCGCGGGACCAGGGCCTCGGCCGCGGCATGCTGGTAGCGCAGCACCGCCGCCTCGGCGGCGCGCAGATCGCAGGGCGCGCTCCACAGCATCCGGCGCGCCGTGTCGTACCGCTCGATCAGCAGCGGGTCCTCGGCCATGCCATGACGCGAGACCTTCGCCTTGTACGCGTCCAGCCGGCCGCGCAGTTCGGCGCGCACCGCCAGCGGCGCGGTCACCGCGGTCAGCGACTCCCGGGCCCGCAGCAACTCGTCGTCGGCGCGCTCCTCCAGGGACTCCAGCAGCGGGGAGAGCCGGTGCCACTGGGCGCGCCTGCGGTACTCGGCCGCCGTCACCAGCTGCTCCTGCAGCACGGTCGGCGGGCCGCTGACCGCCGGCACCTCGGATGCCGCGATCTTGGCCAGCACCTCACCGCGCGCCTGTCGCGCCTCGGAGAGCGTGCGGTCCGCACGGGAGAGGACGTCGCGCAGCCGCATCAGCCGCCGCTCCGCGTCCTGCCGCACATCGAGGACCGCCTCGATCTCGCGCCGTACGTCCTCCAGGGCGCGGGCCGCGGCGTCGTAGCGGGTGGTGTCGGGGCGGCCGCCGCCGGGCGCGGAGCTCGGCGAGGCGCCGGACCAGAAGGCGAGCGGATCGGAGACGACCTCGGCGCGCAGCGACGTCAGCTCCGCGGTGATCCGCTCCAGGTCGTCGCCGGAGGGGTGCTCGCCCGGGCGCACCCCGACCGAATGGGCGAGGGAACGGGTGCGGCGCAGCTCGGCGGAGAGCATGTCGATACGGGCGGGCAGCGCGGACCAGACGGCGTCGGCCGTGACGATGACATCAAGGGCCTCGGCGTACCACCGGTTCATCCGGACGACCATCGCGTTCAGCGTCAGCTGCTCGCTGAGCAGCGGCGAGCCGGTGAGCGAGGCGCTGCTGGGCAGCGTGATGCCCGGGCCGCGCAGCAGCCCGGTGAGCTCGGCCAACTCGCCGGACGTGGACCAGCGGTGGCGGGAGCGCACCTCACGGGCGGAGTGCAGCGCGTCCGTATAGGCGTCGTAATACGTCCACAGCAGGGAGATGGCCTGCTCGGTGGTGGCCCACCGGTCCTTGGTGACGCCGGTCAGCTCGGCGCCCTCCAGGAGTCTGCGGCCCGCGTGGTCCTGGAGGGCGAGCAGCGAGGACTCGATCGCCTCGTGTTCGGCTCCGAGCTTCGCCAGCACGCGGTCCACCTCCTCGCGGCCCATGACCGGCTTGTCGGGTTCCCCCGCGGAACTGGGGAAGGGTCCCGTGCCCCCCATCGATCACCTCTCTGTGTCCGTGCCCTGTGACCTACGTGATCCGTATCCGCTACATCCCTACTGCGTGCACTTACTGCGTGCATCCCTACGCGCGCTCGCCGCGCGCTAATCCTCGGCGGCTGCTAGTCCTTGACCGTTAGTCCTTGACCGCTAGTCCTTGACCGCTAGTCCTTGTAGGTGGGAGCCGGTGCCGCCGGATTCTCCTCCGTTCTGCCGAGATCTTCGGCGAGCCACTTACGGTAGGCCCGCATCCAGGAACTGTTGTCACCGCCGGAGCGGTACGCCTCCAGCACCTTGTTGACCCGGCGTACCAGGTCCTCATCGCTCTTGTTCATCGCCACGCCGTAGAACTCCTCGGTGAACGGCTTGCCGACGAGTTTGACGGACGGGTCCTGGGCCGCCTGCCCGGCCGCCAGCGCATTGTCCGTGATCACGGCGTCCACCTGGCCGAGCTGCAATCTGACCAGGCAGTCCAGCTGATTGGGCACCGGGTCGACCTTGATCGCGCCCAGGTCCTCGGCGCCGTCCTTCTCCTTGTCCAGCTCGGCCTCGGCGGTGGAACCCTGCGCCGTGCAGACCTTCTTGCCGCGCAGCGAGGTGTTGTACCCGGTCACCGAGGAGCCCTTGGGGACCAGCACCTGCTGCCCGGCCTTGAAGTAGGCGGTGGAGAAGGCGACGTCCTTGAGGCGGTCGCAGTTGATGGTCATGGTGCGCACGACGATGTCCACCTTGCCCTGCTGCAGGGCCTTGACCCGCTGGCTGGTGGGGATGGCGCGGTAGATGACCGCGTCAGGGTCGCCGAAGATGTCCTTGGCGATGGCGCGCACCAGCTCGATGTCGAAACCCGTGAGATCGCCGGTGGCCGGGTCGCGATAGCCCCAGCGGTAGCTGTTCTGGTCCACCCCGGCGATCAGCTTGCCCAGCCTGTGGCCGTCGACCTTGCGGTTCTTGATGCGCTGTATGGCCGGGCCGCTCGCGCTCGACGGCCGCAGACTGGCCTCCGGTCGTACGCACTTCTCCGCAGTGGTCGCCGCCGTGGTCCGCGCGGTCCGCGGCTGCATCCCGCTTCCCTCGCCCCGCCCGCTCCCGCCCCCGTCGCCCTGGTCGTCCAGCGCCGCGGGCACGAAGATCGCCGTGGCCACGCCCAGGGCACAGACGGCCGCCGCGGCGCCCGCTCGCACTGCTCGCCCCGCTCGCATCCTCACGCCCCCCATCGCCCTCACCGGTACTCCGACAGCCGGCGGCCTATGCCCAGCAGCGCGGCCGCCGCGCCCAGCGCGGCCAGCACCCCGGCGCCGAGCGCCAGCCCGGTCAGCGCGCCCCGCCCCTCGTCCGCCGCCTGCTTGAACTCCCGCTGCTCATGGTCCAGGGCCTTGGCCAGCAACTTGTCGACCTTGTCGAACGACTCGCCCGTGCTGCCCTCACCGCCGATGACCTTCTCCCGCGCGTCCTTGTAGTTGCCCGCATCGTCGTCGGCACGGGCGGCCTTGTGGCGCACCTGCCACTCCCGTACGCGCTTGGTCGCCTCGTCCACCGGGGCGCGGCCCTCGTCGTCGTCCGCGAGGCCGCGCGCCCGGGCCAGCAGGCTGCCGGGGGCGGCCCCGACCTTGTCGTCGCTCGCGACGCTTCCGGCGTCGGCGCCGTCGTCGCCTATCAGGCCGGACATCTGCTCGGCGTAGCCCACCTCATAGGCGTCCTTGCCCTTGTCCTTGCCCTTCTCGACGACGACCGCGCCACGCGCCACCAGCGTGAGGTTCTCGTCGCCGCGGGCGCGCAGCGAGTCGATCCGGGCCTCGTTGAGCACATGCAGGGACTTCGCCCCGTGGTCATTGGAGTCGTTCAGCGCGGAGCGGGCGAGGCCATGGCCGACCGCCAGCCACACCAGCACCACCGCCGAGGCGGCGGCAGAAGCGAGCAGCCCGCGGTTGAACACCCGGTTGGTGCGCAGAAAGTCACGCCGCTGGGCCAAGCCCAGGGCGGCAAGCGCGGCGACGCCGAGGCCGATCGCCGCCCACGGCCAGGACGTCGCCTCCTCGTAGTCCTCGCCCAGCCGCGCGGTCTCGGCCTGGTACAGCCGACCCGCGGCGGGCAGCAGCCGCTGCCGCATGATGTCGTTGGCATACCGCAGATAGGCGCCGCCCAGCGGCAGCCCCTGGCGGTTGTTGGCCCGCGCGGACTCGACCAGGCCCGAATAGACCGGCAGGAGCTCGCCGATCCGGCGTATCTCCTCGCGAGCGGTCGCCGAGCCCTCCGTATTGGCCGCGGCCCGCACCAGCAGTTTGGCGGCCCGGTCGATATCCGCCTCGTACCGCCTGCGCACCTCCGTCGGCTCCTGCCCGCCGGCCAGGAACGCGCTCGCCGCGGTCGTGTCCGCGTCGGCCAAGGAGCGGTAGATGCTCGCCGCGTCGGCGCTCAGCGGCTGGCTGTGCTCCACCACCGCGTCCGCCGCGGTCTGCCGGTCGGAGACCTGCCAGGCCGTCACCGCCCCGAACGCCACCACCAGCGCCGCGAGCACGGCCCCGATGACCCGCAGCCGCCCCGGCTCCGTCGTCGCCGCGGACCGGGCCCGCTCAACGCCCTCCCGCCACGCGGCCCGCCGCCGCCCCGACAACGCGCCCGCGGCCGCAGCTCCGGCCGCGCCGGTGGTCGGCGGGTATGCCACTTGACCTCCCCCTCGGTCCTGACCCCTCAGTCACTGTCGGCGGCCCGTCGCCCGATGCGGCGGGGGACAGGTATCCGGGCAGCAGTATGGACGCCAGCCGCCGACGAGCACACCGGTCGTGCCCGGATCTTGGCCCGATCGCGATCTTCGCCTCTGGGCCACCGGCCCCGGGGGGTGTCCGCGTCGTCCTCCTTCTCCCAACTTCTCATACGCTTCTCGGCGCGCATCGGTTCCCAATTACCCGCCCCGACCTGGAAAATCGAGGTCCTCAGCCCCGGGCTCAGGAGGCTTCGGCCCCGGGCGCAGGGATCATCAGCCCCGGGCGTAGTGCGCGCGCAGCGCCGTGTACGCCGCCGCGGGCGCGCCCATGCGATCCAGACCGAGCAGAGCGGCCCCGAGCACCGGCGGCGCGGTGACCACCCTCGGCTCCGCCTTGGGCGCGCGCTCGGCAAGCAACTCGCGGACCCGGTCGTCCAGGAGCGGATGGCGCGCCGCGAGCACCCCGCCGCCGAGCACCACCGGCGTCTGCTCACCGAGCAGTTCGAGCCGGGCCAGGGCGACCGTGGCCATGGTGACCACTTCCTCCGCCTGCCGGGCGACGATCCCGCGCGCGATCTCGTCGCCCGACCCGGCCACCGCGAAGAGCAGCGGCGTCAGCTCATGGCGCCGCGCCTGGGTGATCCGCCCCAGATGAAGCGCCTCGATCAGCTCGTACATGGTGGCCAGGCCGAAGTGCTCGGGCAGGGCCCGGGCCAGGGCCGTCGGCGCGCCGCGGCCGTCCTCCGCGCGCGCCGCCCACCACATCGCCTCCAGCGACAGATCACTGCCGCCGCCCCAGTCGCCGGAGATCCGGCCGATCGCGGGGAACCGCGCGGTGCGGCCGCCATGGCCGAGCCCCGCGCAGTTGATGCCCGCGCCGCATACGACGGCGACGCCGGTCGGCTCGCCGTCGTCCGCGACCCCGGCCCGCAGCAGCGCGAAGGTGTCATTGGCGACCGTGACGCTCGACCCCCAGCCCTGAGCCGCCAACAGCGGCGTCACCTGCTCCTCCTCGGCCGGGAGATCCACATTGGCCAGGCAGGCCGAGACATGCTCGGTGGACGGCGGCCCGTCGAACCCGGCCGCCCGCGCCGCCCGCGCCACCAGCGGGGCGAGCGAGGCCACCGCGGCCTCGGCGCCCACCACGGGCGGCTGGAAGCCGCCGCCGCGCGCGGTGCCGAGGACCGCCCCGTCCGGGCCGACCAGCGCCACATCGGTCTTGCTGTTGCCCGCGTCGACCGCCAGGACGGATGCGCGCGGCGGGTGGGCGGTCACATTCTGGGACTGCTTCAGGCCCACGCCAGGTGCTCCCGGTTGTGTGCGATGAGAGTGTCGGTCAGCTTCTCGGCGTACTCGATCTGGCCGATCAGAGGATGGGCCAGCAAGGCGTCGAAGACCCGCTCCCGGCCGCCCTTCAACGCCGCCTCCAGCGCCAGGTCCTCATACGCGGTGACATGGGCGACCAGCCCCGCGTAAAGGGGTTCCAGCGGGCTGACGGGCAGCGGGCTCGCGCCGTGCGCGTCCACGGCCGCGGGGACCTCGATCACCGCGTCGTCGGGGAGGAAGGGCAGCGTGCCCCGGTTGAAGGTGTTGACGATTTGCACCTCGCCAGTGTCCCGCAGCAGGGACGAGGTCAGATCGACCGCCGCCTCCGAGTAGAAGGCGCCGCCGCGCTTGCCCAGCAGCTCGGGCTTCTCGTCCAGCGTCGGGTCGGCGTACATCTCCAGCAGCCGCCGCTCGATCGCCGCGACCTCGGCCGCCCGCGACGGCTTCGTCCCGAGCTCCCGTACGACCGCGTCGTGCTGGTAGAAGTAGCGCAGATAGTACGAAGGGACGACGCCCAGACGGTCGATCAGCGCACGCGGCATCCGCAGATCGTCGGCGATCGCGTCGCCATGCTCGGCCAGCAGCTTGGGCAGCACATCCTCGCCGCCCGGGCCGCCCAGCCGCACCGCACGCTCCCAGGTGAGGTGGTTGAGGCCCACATGGTCGAGCGACACCTCGTCCGGGGCCACGCCCAGCAGCTTCGCGAACTTCCGCTGGAAGCCGATCGCGACATTGCACAGTCCGACCGCCCGGTGCCCCGCCGTCAGCAGCGCGCGGGTCATGATGCCGACCGGGTTGGTGAAGTCCACGATCCACGCGTCGGGATTGCGGCGGCGCACCCGCTCGGCGATGTCCAGCACCACCGGAACCGTGCGCAGGGCCTTGGCGAGCCCGCCCGCGCCGGTGGTCTCCTGTCCGACGCAGCCGCACTCCAGCGGCCAGGTCTCGTCCTGGTCGCGGGCGGCCTGCCCGCCGACGCGCAGCTGCAGCAGCACCGCGTCCGCGCCGTCCACGCCCGCGTCCAGGTCATCCGTCCAGGAGATCCGGCCGGGGTGGCCCTGTCTGGCGAAGATCCGCCGCGCCAACCCGCCGACCAGCTCGAGGCGGTCGGCGGCCGGGTCGACCAGGACCAGCTCCTCCATCGGCAGCACATCCCGCAAGCGGGCGAATCCGTCGACGAGTTCGGGGGTGTAGGTGGATCCGCCACCCACCACTGCGAGCTTCAACCCTTGACTCCTGTCAGTGTGACGCCTTCGACGAAGGCTTTCTGGGCGAAGAAGAAGACGATGATGACGGGGGCCATGACCAGCAGTGTCGCGGCCATCGTCAGATTCCAGTTGACGCTGTGCGCGCTCTTGAAACTCTCCAGGCCGTACGACAGCGTCCAGGCGCCCGGATTCTGCGCGGCATAGATCTGCGGGCCGAAGTAGTCGTTCCAGCAGTAGAAGAACTGGAACAGCGCGACGGCCGCGATACCCGGCTTGGCCATGGGCACGATGATCCGCAGCAGCGTCCGCAGCTCCCCGCAGCCGTCCACCTTCGCGGATTCCAGGTATTCCCCGGGGATCGTCAGCAGGAACTGCCGGAGCAGAAAGATGGAGTACGCGTCGCCGAACGCCATCGGAATGATCAGCGGCCACAGCGACCCCGACAGATGGAACTGCTGGGCCCACACCAGATACATCGGCACCACCACGACCTGCGGCGGCAGCATCATCGTGGAGATGACCAGGATCATGGCGGTGCGACGGCCACGGAAGCGGAATTTGGCGAGTGCGTAGGCGACCGGCACCGAGGAGAGCAGCGTGAACGCAGTGCCGAGCCCGGCATATATCAGGGAATTGCGCCACCAGTCCAGAAAACCGGGGGTTTTGAAGACCTCGGTGTAATTGGACCAGTGCCATGAGTTGGGCCACAGATCGCCGCTCATCGCCTGGCTGTCACTCATCACCGAGGTCAGAAAGACGAAGACGAACGGCAGCACGAAGAACAGCGCGGCGGCGATGGCGACCGCGTGCACGGCGATCCAGTGCAGTACGGCCTTGCGGCGCGCGGCCGGGGCAGAGGAGGGGCGGGCGGCGGGCCGTACCGGCGCGGACGGTGCCGAGAGGGTCGTGGTGGTCATATCGGTTGGTCCTCTCAAGCCTTCTCAGTCGTCCGCCGACAGCAGGCCGGCTCGCCGGCGCATCAGCAGGGTGGTGACGGCCATCGCGATCGCGAAGAGCACGAGCGAGAGCACACAGGCGGCCCCGGTGTTGAAGTTCTGGAAGCCGAGCGAATACACGAGCTGTGGCACGGTGAGCGTGGAGTGGTCGGGGTAGCCGGGCTGGATGACCGAGCCGGGGCCGATACTGACCCCCGAGGCCAGCTTCCCGGCGACCAGGGCCTGGGTGTAGTACTGCATGGTCTGCACCACACCCGTCACCACCGCGAACATCACGATAGGCGTGATCGACGGCCAGGTGACATAGCGGAACCTGGTGAACGCCCCGGCGCCGTCCAACTCCGCCGCCTCGTACTGCTCCTTCGGCACATCCAGCAGCGCGGCCATGAAGATGACCATCAGATCGCCGATGCCCCACAGGGACAGCAGCACCAGCGAGGGCTTGGCCCAGGCCGGGTCGTTGAGCCAGTTCGGCGCGTCAATCCCGATCTTGCCGAGAATGTCGTTCACCGGGCCGGTGCCGGGGTTGAGAAGAAAGACGAACGCGACGGTCGCGGCCACCGGAGGGGCGAGATAGGGGAGATAGAAGGCGGTGCGGAAGAAACCGACGCCCGACTTTATCTTGGTGACCAGCAGCCCGATACCCAGACCGAACACGACGCGCAGCGCGACCATCACCACGACCAGCCACAGCGTGTTCCACAGCGCCGGGCCGAACAGCGGCATCTGCTCCAGCACATATCGCCAGTTGCGCAGGCCCACGAAGGTCGGCGCCTTGATCTGGTTGTAGTGCATAAAGGAGAAGTAGATGGTGGCGATCAGCGGATAGCCGAAGAAGACGGTGAAGCCGACCAGCCAGGGAGAGAGGAAACCGAGGGTGCGGAGCCGCTTGCGCAGATGCTTACGGCGCAGGGCGGGGGCGTTTGTTGTCATCGTGGCCATATCGCCCTCCGTCAGTCCTGCGCCTGGAGAATATCGGCGTCTATCTGGTCGTCCAGTTCCCTGAGCCCCTTGTCCAGGTCATGGACCTTCCCCGCCTCCACGTTGTACGAGAGGTCCTGCAGCGAGGTCACGTACTGGCCGCCGTTGATCGAGGGCGGAAGGGCGTTGCTGTACTTGTTCTGCGCGATATCGAGGAAGGCGCGGAAGGCCGGATCCGAGTCCAGCTTGGGGGAGGCGAGCGCCGCCTTGGTGGACGGCACATTGTGAATGGCGTTGGCGAAGGTGACCACCTGATCGGTGTCGGCGGTCAGAAAGCGCACCAGTTCCCAGGCGGCGTTCTGGTGCTTGCTGCTGTGCGCGATGCCCGTGACGGTGCCCGTGAGATAGCCCCGGCCATACGTGTCGGCCTGATCGTCGGGCACGGGCAGCGGGGCGGTGCCCCATGTGAACTTGGCGTCCTTGAGGAAGAGGCCGCGCCATTCGCCGTCCAGATGCATGGCCAGCTTGCCGGTCAGAAAGGCGTTCTGGGAGGAGAACTCATCGCCGAAGGAGGTACGGAAGGTCTCCAGCGGGCCGTATCCGCCCTGCTCTTGGATCAGGTCCCGGACGGTGGCGTAGAACTTCTTGATCTTTCCTTCCTTCGCCAGCCGTGACTTTCCGTGCTTGTCGAAGTACGTCGGGCCCCACTGGGCGAAGAGCCGGTCCGGACTGTTCTGATAGAGCCGGAAGTTGGGCATGAAGCCGACCCGCTCGTAGCCGCCGCCCTTGGTGCGCTTGGTCAGCTTGGCGGCGTCCCGCTTGAGCTCCGACATGGTGCGCGGGGGGCGCGCGATGCCCGCCTCCTTGAAGGCGTCCTTGTTGTAATACATGCCGTACGCGTCGGCCAGCAGCGGCAGCGCGCACTGCTTGCCCTCGTAACTGGTGTAGTCCAGCAGCGTCTTGGGGAAGACCTTTTTCTTGTCGAGGCCGGTCTTCTTCATGAACGGGTCGAGATCGGCCCACATACCGGACGAGCAGTACTGGCCCACGTTGTTGGTGGTGAAGGACGTGACGACGTCGGGGGCGTCGCCGCCACCGGCCCGTAGCGCCTGGTTGATGGTCTCGTCGGTGACATTGCCGACGGACTTCACCTTGATATTGGGGTGGAGCTTTTCGAAGCGGGCGATGCTTGCGTTGATCGCCTTGACTTCGTTCTGCTCCGACCAGCCGTGCCAGAACTTGAGCGTGACCGGTTTGGTCGGATCGTCTTCGGCACTGCCGGTGCTCGGGTTGGCGCAGCCCGCCATGAGCAGGGCGGCGGCGCAGAGCGCTGACCCGAGATGGGCCAATGATCGTCGTGGCATGGGCGGACTTCCTTGTGCACGGGGGAAACGGCAGGGGAAGCGGCGGTGCGGGGCGCCGGGCGGGGGGTTGGGTACGGCGATGGGGTACCAGGTGTTGTCGGGGACAGGGGGACGTGGTCGGGGATGGGGAGGTCGGGCTCAGGCGGTGTCGAAGACGGTGTGACGGGCATCGGCGAGCGCCGTCTGCAGCGCGCCGATGAGAATCGGATCCCCCTCGACGGCGCTGATCCGCAAGCGCGGCCGGGGCAGCGCGAGCCCGGTCATCTCGGCCTCGACCAGCTCCCGCAGCCGCTCCCCGCCGGCCTGGGCGACCTGCCCGGAGAGCACCACCAACTCCGGGTCGACCACGGCGACGACCGAGGCGAGCCCGGTGGCCAGGCGGCGCGCCAGCTCGGTGAGGACGGCGTCGCCCGCGCCGGGTGTGCGCAGCGCGGAGGCGAGCGCCTTGGTGGCGGTGGGCGCCTGGATGCCGTGCTCCCGGGCCAGTTCGACCACGGCGGGGGAGCCGACCAGCTTCTGGAAGCCCCCGCCCCCGTCCGGCCGCGCGGCGCTGTCGTCCCCGCCGCGCGCGAGCGGGGCACCCGGCAGCGGCATATAGCCGATCTCGCCGGCGCCGCCGGTCGCCCCGCGCAGCAGGGTGCCGCCGAGCACGATGGCCGCGCCGACGCCCTCGTCGGCCCAGACCAGGGCGAAGTCGTCGAAGTCCTGTGCGGTGCCGTGGTGCTGCTCGGCGACGGCCGCGAGATTGACGTCGTTCTCGATCACCAGGGGCGTACCCAGCACCTCGGCCAGTTCGTCCCGCATGGTGCGGGACTGCCAGCCCGGCAGGTGGGGTGCGTAGCGCAGCACCCCGGTGTGCGGGTCGAGCGCGCCGGGGGTGCCGATCACCGTCTGCCGCAGATCGTCCCGGGTGAGCCCGGCGGCGGCCAGCGCGCCGTCCACGGCCTCGGCGACGAGCTCGCCGGTGCGGTTGCGCACCGACTCGGCGGTCGCCTCGGCGTTCACCCGGTGCTCGCCGAGGACCTGGCCGGTGATGTCGGCGACGGCGGCGGTGATGCCCTCCTGGTCGACGGCGAGCGCCGCGACATGGGCGGCGGCCGGGTTGATCTCGTACAGCTGGGCGTTGGGCCCGGGGCGGCCGGTGACGTTCCCGGTCGTCCGGACCAGCCCCGCGGCCTCCAGCCGGGTCAGCAGCTGGGAGGCGGTGGGCTTGGAGAGCCCGGTCAGCTCGCCGAGCCGGGTCCTGGTCAGCGGCCCGTGCGCGACCAGCAGTTCGAGCGCGGCCCGGTCGTTCATGGCGCGCAGCACGCGCGGCGTTCCCGGAGTGCCTGATGCGGCCATGGTGGGTCCCCCCGTATCGCTCGATGCCTCTGTTAAGAAACTTTCCTATTGATGAACAGCAAGGTAAGGCGCGGGGCGGTGAGGCGTCAATGGGTGCGGCCGGGTGAGTGGGGGCATGGCCGTCGGCCGGTGCGGGCCGGGGCGGCGGGAGCGGCGTGGGCCGGGCGGGCCGGGTCCGGAGGCGAGGGTTCCTCCAGTAGCGGTCCAGCGGCGCCTGCCACCGTCGCGCGCAATCGAGAAAAGGGGGGAGCGCATGAAAACAGCCTCACGAGGGCCGCTCGCGGTGCTCATCGCCGTGCTGCTCGCGGTCGCCGCCGGGGCCGGCGGCGCACGGGCCGCGTCGGACGGCGCGCACGGGCCGGGCGGCTCGGGCGGTCAGGGAGGCCAAGCCGGCTCGGGCGCCCAGGGTGGAACGAGCGGCCCGGCCGGGGCTCATGGCCCGGCCGGGGCGAACGGCGCCGGCGCGGCCTCGGCCGCGCTGACGGGCGCACAGGCCGGGGGCGGCCGGGACGCCGCCCGGGCCCAGGCCGCCGAGGCGGTCCGGGCCTATTGGACGCCGGAGCGGCTGCGGCACGCCGCGTATCAGGGCAGCGGTCCGTCCCGGGGTGCCATCGAGCACGCCCAGCGGCAGATCGCGGCCCCAGCCGACGAGCCCGGCTCCGTACCTCCGGCCGCGGCGAGCAGCCCGGGGGCGCCCACCGCGTCCGACGAGATCCCGAACCGGGTCGGGCGGATCTTCTACGTCGATCCGTTCGACGGCAAGGACAAGGCCTGCGACGGCAATCCGCTGAACAGCGGTTCGCGCCGGCTGGTGGTCACCTCCGGCAGCTGTGTGTACAGCAGGGCGGCGCACGCCTGGATGAACAACTGGGTGTTCATTCCCGGCTACTTCAGGGGGAACGCGCCCTACGGCAAGTTCGTCGGCGACTGGGGATACACGTTCAACGCGTGGATCGACGACGGCAATATGAACTACGACTTCGGGCTGGCCACCACCCACCCCAACGAGTCAGGCCAACGGCTCGTCGACAGGGTCGGCGGCGACGGCTTCGCCTGGAACCAGCCCAGGGACGTGTTCGTGAGCGCCAACGGATACTCCGTCAACGGGCAGATCCCCTCAGGGTGCGGCGGCTACACCCGCCCCGCCTCCTTCGGGGGCATCGAGCTGCCCTGCGCCCCGTCGGACGGCGGGCTCTCCCGGGGCGGCCGCTGGCTGATGGACATCAACCCCGACAACTCCCTCGGCTACGTCAACGGCGTGACGAGTATTCACCAGCCCAGTGGCTGGCTCCAGAGCCCCTACATCAACACCGAGTTCAGGGACTTCTTCTACCGGGTCGCCGACAGCTGACGCACGGCTGACACGACGCCATCCACACTGGAATTGAGGAACCATCATGCGCGCTCCCAGGACCCTGAAGACGCTCGCCGTCCGCGCCGCGCTCGCGGTGGGCACGGCCCTGGCGGTCTCCACCACCCTCCTCGTCCCCGTCGCCCAGGCCGCGGTGGCGACCGCCGCGCCCGCGGCCGTTACGCGGGTGGCCGCCGGGCCCACGCTGATCAGCTACGACATCGGGTCCAAGACCCTCACCGGCAGCGGCTTTCTGCCCAGCCACCGGGTGTGGGTCAGGACCGCCGTCTCGGGTTCGGTGCCGACCTGCGGCACCGTCACCCTCTCCGACCTCCGCACCAGCCCCACGCTGCTGGCGGCCACCTCCGACCCCTCCGGGAACATCTCCGTTCCGGTGGACCCCAAGGCCACGCTGCCGCCGCTGCTGGTCTGCCCCAACCCGATCGTCTATCTCTACGGGGCGTATCCGGGCGAGCAGGTCCACTTCAGCGCCCACGACGAGCGCTATGAGAACGGCCGTCTGGTCTGGAGCAACACGCTGACCGTCACGGCGCCGGCCTGAGCCCAAGCACGGCGAGACCCCGTACGCGCAGCCGCGCGACCACCGCGGCTGTGCGTACGGCTGTTTCCCGGCCGGCGGGGGGCGCGGCTACTTCTGGATGGGCGGCGTGGCCGGCGGCGGGATCGGGGTGGTGGCCAGGGACTGCGGGGAGTCGGGGTTGGACAGGGCCGACGGCGCCGCGAGGGTCGTCGTCGTGGCCGAGTTGGCGGCGTCCTCGGGCTCCAGATCCGGGTCCAGGGGGCGGCCGACGATGCGGATCCCCGCTTCGTCCAGCGCCTTCTTGATCCGCCAGCGCAGCTCGCGCTCGACGCCGACCGCCTTGCCCGGCATGGTCCGCGCCGTCACCTTCACGACCATGGAGTCCAGGTAGACCGCGTCAAGACCCAGGACCTCGATCGGTTCCCACAGCCGCTCGTTCCAGGGCTCTTCCTTGGCCATGTCCACGCCGACCTGTGTGATCAGCGCGCGGACCTGCTCCAGGTCCTCGTCCGCGCGGATCTGGACGTCCACGCCGGCCGTGGCCCAGCCCTGGCTGAGGTTGCCGATCCGCTTGACCTCGCCGTTGCGCACGTACCAGATCTCGCCGTTGTCACCGCGCAGCTTGGTGACGCGCAGCCCGACCTCGATCACCTCGCCGGAGGCCACCCCGGCGTCGATCGAGTCGCCGACCCCGTACTGGTCCTCCAGGATCATGAACACGCCGGACAGAAAGTCGGTGACCAGGTTGCGGGCGCCGAAACCGAGGGCGACACCCGCGACACCGGCGCTGGCCAGCAGCGGCGCGAGATTGATCTGCAGCGTCGACAGGATCATCAGCGCCGCGGTGCCCATGATCAGGAACGAGGCCACGGAGCGCAGCACCGAGCCGATCGCCGCGGACCGCTGGCGCCGCCGCTCCGCGTTGACCAGCAGGCCGGCCAGGGCCGTGCCGTCCACGGCCTGGGCGGTGCGGTTCATGCGCTCGATCAGCTTGGTGATCGAGCGCCGCACCACGGTCCGCAGCACGAGCGCGATCACCAGGATCAGGGCGATGCGCAGCCCGATGCTGAGCCAGGTGGACCAGTTCTCCTCCACCCAGCCCGCGGCGTTGGTGGCGCTCTCCTGCGCGTCCTTCAGCGTGGTGGGGGTGCTGGGACGGGTGGGAGTGGGAGTAGGCGTGGCGTCTGCGGCCGGAGCAGCGGACCAGAACACAGCGAGACCCTTCATGTGCGACATGCCCGGCCGGAGGACCGGCGGGCAACCCCTCACACAGTAGCCGGGCCCGGGAATGTGCCGTTCCTGTGTTCGAGAGCGCGTGAGGGCGCCGAGGGGGCGTACAAGAGCGGGGTGAGGGCGTCAGCCGGGCGATTTCCGCCGCGGCCCCGGGCAGCCCGTGATTCTCGCCACTCTGATGGGTGCCCGCGGGCTCGGACGGCCGCCGAATTCCGCTCTTCCGGCGGTATGCGGGCGGTACGCGGAAATGCCTCTCAACCGTTAACCCGGTGATGGTGGCGTTCCGGCCGGGGTTCAGGGGAAACTGGGGGAGATCGTCCCGGCGCGAGCCACGCGCCGCCGGCGTACAAGGAGGCACCCGTGCCGCATGTCCTGGTCCTCAACGCGTCGTACGAGCCGCTCGGCGTCGTACCGCTCCGCCGCGCGCTCGTACTCGTCCTCAACGACAAGGCCGTCAGCCTTGAGGACTCAGGCGCCCTGATGCACAGCGCGACCCGTGTCATACCCGCACCCAGCGTGGTCCGTTTGAAGCGATTCGTCCGGATGCCCTACCGGGGCCCCGTGCCACTCACCCGCCGTGCCCTGTTCGCCCGCGACGGCGGGCGATGTGCGTACTGCGGTGGCGTGGCGACCAGCGTCGACCACGTGATCCCCCGCAGCCGCGGCGGCCAGCACACGTGGGAGAACGTGGTGGCCGCGTGCCGTCGCTGCAACCATGTCAAAGCCGACCGCCATGTCGCGGAGATCGGCTGGCGGCTGCGCCATCAGCCGGCGCCGCCGTCGGGCCTCGCCTGGCGGATCATCGGCACCGGGCATAGGGACCCGCGCTGGCTGCCATACCTGCAGCCGTACGGCGCGGAAGACGCCATGGCCCGGATCGACGGCAAATCTGCCTGAGACCGGGCCATCGTCATGTCTGCGTGCCTGCGCGGTGTATGCGCGGCGAGTCCGTGGACCGTGGCCCCCGCGGCGGAGCGGGGGCCACGGTCCTGTGCTGCGCGCTGTACGGTCCCGCGGCCCGCGGGGGCTCGGCCCGCTTTTCAGTCCGCTGTCACCGCGTACGCCGCCACCGACCACAGGGAGTAGCCGAAGCGGGTGGCGCGCTCGGCACCCTGGACGCGGATGAAGCGGGTGCCGGGGGCGTCCATCCGGACGGTTTCGTGCCCGCCCCGGCCGTCGGAGACGGTGGCCGCGGTGCGCCAGGTGCGGCCGTCGGCCGAGACCTGGACGCGGTAGCGGCTGGCGTAGGCGTCCTGCCAGCGCAGATCGAGCCGGCCGACCCGGGCCGGGCGGGCGAGCTCCAACTGGAGCCAGGCGCCGTCGTCGGCGGGGGAGGACCAGCGGGTGGCGGGGTCGCCGTCGACCGCGGCGGAGGCCGGGAAGTCTGCGGTCTCATCGGCCGACGACGTCGCTTTCGTGCCGTCCGCGCGGGCCAGGTCGGGGCCGCCGGTGGGCGGGAAGGCCCGTACGGTCAGCACGGTCTCCTGTGAGCCGAAGCGCACCGGGACGGTGAAAGTCCCCGCTTTGGTTCCTTCCGGGATCGAAACCTCGATCCGGGCGGTCGCGGTGGATCCGCGCCGGGCGGTCACCGCCTTGTCGGCCGTGACGCGGATGCCGCGCGGCGCGTGGACGGTCAGCTTGCCGTGGATGTCCTCGGGGCGGCGCGGGGTGATGCGGGCCTCGACGACGACGGCGCGGCCGCCGGTCTCGGCGTCGACCGCGTCCCGGGACAGCCGCAGCTCGGCGGCCGGGGTGTCGGCGAACCACGGGGTGATCTCGTGTACGTCGGGCGGCGTCGTGCCCGCCTCCCAGACCAGCCGTATCGCGTCGGCCCGTACGCCACGGCCCGCGAGCTGGGTCCAGCCGCTGCCGGAGACCGCGCCGAGCTTCCGCCAGCCCTCCTCGGGGACATGGGCCCAGACGGTGCCGGGGGAGACCGCGGCGCGCCCGGTGAGCGCGGAGACCGCGCTGAGCGGGCGGGCGCGGTCGAAGCGCACGGTGACCGGGCCGGTGGAGGCCAGTGAGGTCGCCGCGTCGCCGTCGGCGGCGGCGCGCTGGGCCTTGGAGGTGTGCAGCGACTTCTGGTCCGCGGCGTCCAGGCCCGTCCAGGCGTCGGCCCGGGTGAGGGCTTCCTTCAGGAAGGGGCCCAGGACACCCTTGCCCACGGTCACCCGGCTCTTCGCGATCTTCTCGTTCAGTTCCTGCACCGCGGTCCGGGCCGACCAGCTCGCCGCCCCGTCGCCGCGCGCCTGGGCGGTGAGCATGTCCACGGCCTGCGCTCCGGCGTCGCCGTAGCGCCCCAATTGGTCGAGCCAGGGGCCCAGTTCGCCACCCAGGGTCGTATCGAGCCGGTCGGGGGCGTCCCGCATCGTGGTGAAGGCCGAGCGCAGCCGGTCCGCCGCCCGGTCGAGCCGCTGTCCCTTGCCTCCGGCGAGCGCCGTCCAGAATGCCTCGATCAGCGGGCGCAGATACGCGGACTCCTCGCCGCCGAGGACCGAGGACGCGTCGTTTCCGGCGAGCGCGCGCAGGGCCGCGCGGGCGCGGGGGTCGGGTCCGGCGAGGTCGTCGACGGCGGCCCGCCAGGACTCCTGGGCGCGGTAGCCGCGCGGGTTCCAGGCGAAGTCCGCGGCGGTGAACAGCGCGATACGGGAGGCGGTCGGCTGCTCCATGGCGTTGGCGAGCAGCCCCGCCGACTGGGTGGCGACGGCCGGGTCGCGCCCGGTGTACGGGCCGAGGAAGACCCGGTCCTGGGCGTAGTCGTTGACCGGGTAGTTGTCCATGGTGAGCAACGGGTGGCCGAACGCGGTCCGGGCGCCGGCCAGTTCGCTGCCGGTGATGGTCTTGGGCACCACCCCGACGCCGGTCCAGGCGATCTCCACACCGGGGTCGACCTGGGCGGCCAGCGCGCGCCGGAATTCGGTGGCGCCGTCCTGGTAGTACTCGGTCGGCATCAAGGAGAGCGGGGCGGCGTCGGGGTGGCGCGCGGCCAGGTGCGCGGCGACCGTGCCGGCGACCTCGGCCTGCGCCTTGGCCGCCGCCTCGGGGCCCGAGCCGTAGGTGTCGGCGTCCGCCCCGCAGTGCCACTCGCTGTAGCTGACGTCCTGGAACTGGAGTTGGAAGGCGCGCACCCCGAGCGCCCACATGGCGTCCACCTTGCGCAGCAGCGCCCTGCGGTCCTCGGCGGAGGAGAAGCACAGCTCCTGGCCGGGCGAGACCGCCCAGCCGAGGGTGACGTGGTTGCGGCGGGCCTGGTCGGCCAGTTCCCGGAACTCCTCGCGCCGCTCGGCGGGGTACGGGTCGCGCCAGCGGGCCTGGCGGTAGGGGTCGTCGCCGGGCGCGTAGAGATAGCGGTTCTGCTTGGTACGGCCCATGAAGTCGAGCTGGGCGAGCCGGTCCTGGTGGGACCAGGGCTGGCCGTAGAAGCCCTCGGTGGTGCCGCGCACCGTGGCGGCGGGCCAGTCGCGTACGGTCACCCCGGGGAAGCTGCCCGCGCCGTGCGCGGGCCGGACCAGGAGCTGCCGCAGCGTCTGGACGGCGTGGAAGAGGCCGTCCGGGCCGACGCCGGACAGCGCGACCGTCGGCACCCCGGCCGCCTGGCCGGTCGCGAGCCGGTAGCCGCCGGAGGGCAGATCGCCGCGCTCGGGCGCGCCCAGGGCGCGCAGCGCGCTCTGCGCGCCCCGCCCGCCGACGCGCACCACAAGACCGTCCGCGAGCGGCATTCCCTTGGGTATGGGCTCGGTGGCCTCGTTGACGATGCGCGCTCCGGCGTCGTGCAGCAGGGCGCGCAGCGCGTCCAGTGCGTACGGGTCGGAGTCGGCGTCGGCTATGAGCGTGACCTCCTTGCTCACGCTCACGCCGGACCCCTGGGCGCGCAGCGACTGCGGGCGCGGCCATACGGGCGGCACGGCGCCGTCGCTCTCGCGGTCCGTCGTCGAGGTGCCGGGGGCGCCGCGGTCGTCCGGCTTTTGGGGCGTGGCGGCCGCGCCCGGCGCGCCGCCCAGCAGTCCGCCGATGACGGCGGCGGCCATGGCCGTGGCTCCGGCCGCCCTCGATGTTCGTCCTCGGTTTCCCCGCAACTGCACGGGCTTCTCCTCGATACGGACTGGTGGTTCGTCTAGGTGTGGCCCTGATAGGCGCGAGCCCACCATCGCGCGTGTGAGGGTGTCAACGGCGGTGACCGAAATGCCGGTAATGCCATGGTGTGTGGTGTGACGAGATGAGCACTGTGGAGGGAGTGGGCCGGCGGCGGCCGGGGCGCGCATCCCTGAGGCCGAAAGTCTCACGCCGGAATGTCGGGTTGGTCAGTAAGCTATGGGCTCCGGACCCCTTGCGACCGTCAAATCGTCTGCTTCAGGGGATGTGAGCTGAGGCACGTCAGGGGACCGGTTACGTCTGCGACCGCCTCGAGTGGGTAGGCCTGCCCTGTCCCACTGCCGACACCCTCACGGAGGCCCGTGTGGCCGCGTCAGCTCAGCTTCTGCTCTCTGCTCTGTCCAAACCTGTGCCCGAGCCCGACCCGTACGCCGGGGTCTCCCACCCCGACCTGGAGGGGTTCGGCTCGGCTCTGCACGCGGAGACGCCGCTCACCAGTGAGCCTGCGCCCGCCGATATCGCCCCCCTGACCAGCGAGCCCCCGCTCGCCGCCGAACTGCCGCTGACGAGCGAGCCGACCACTGTCGCGTTCGGCGCCGGGGCGGGCATGGAGCCCATGGAGTTCTGAATGGAGTCCTGATGGGCAGAGCGCTCCTCGCCGAGCTGCACGGCGTCGCCACCTCCTACGAGCCCGCCCCCGGCCGCACCGTGCGGGTGCCCGACGACACGGTCGTCGCCGTGCTCGCCGCGCTCGGCGTGGACGCCTCGACCCCTCACTCCGTACAGGCCGCCCTGGAGCGGCACGAGCGCGAGGAGCGCGCCCGGCTGCTGCCGCCCTGCGTGGTGGTGCGCCCCGGCCGGCCGCCCCGGCTGCGGCTGCCCGAGGGCACCGTGCTGCGGGTGACGCCCGAGAACGGCGCGGCCGGTGCGCACGGCGCGGCGCTCGACTGGCGGCCGGAGGCCGACGGCCCGGCGTCCTCCGCGCTCCCCCTGGGCCGCCACACCGTGCACGCCCACGCCCCCGACGGCGGCTCGGCCACCGCCACCCTGGTCGTCGCCCCCGACCGGATGCCGGCGCCCCCGGCGCGCAGCCACGGCTTCCTCGTCCAGCTGTACTCGCTGCTGTCCGCGCGCTCCTGGGGGATGGGCGACCTCGGCGATCTGGCCGACCTCGCCGCCTGGTCGGGCCGGGCGCTGGGCGCCGGGTTCGTCCAGCTCAACCCGCTGCACGCGGCCGTGCCCGGCACGCCTGCCGAGCCCACCGACCCCTCGCCGTACCGCCCCTCCTCCCGCCGCTTCCCCGACCCGGTCCACTTACGGGTCGAGGACGTGCCCGAGTACGCCCAGCTGCGCGGCCCCGCGCGCGACCGCGTCGACCAGCTGCTGGAGCGGGCCGCCGCGCTGCGCACCGCCGTGCTCCACGAGGGCGCGCTGATCGACCGGGACGCGGTGTGGGCGCTCAAGCGGGAGGCCCTGGAGCTGGTGCGGACCGTGCCGCTCAGCCCCGGCCGGCGGGCCGCCTACTGCGACTTCCTGGCCGAGCGCGGTCAGGCCCTCGAGGACCACGCGATCTGGAGCGCGCTCGCCGAGCTTCACGGCCCCACCTGGCGCGCCTGGCCGGACGGCCTGGCCGACCCCCGGTCCGCCGCGGTCGCCCGCGCCCGGGGCGAGCACCTGGACCGGGCCGACTTCCACTGCTGGCTCGCCTGGCTGACGGACGGGCAGCTGGCCGCCGCGCAGCGCGCCGCGCGCGATGCCGGGATGGCCATCGGCCTGGTGCACGACCTGGCGGTCGGGGTGCATCCGTCGGGCGCCGACGCCTGGGCGCAGCGGGACGTCTTCGCGTCCGGGATGTCGATCGGCGCGCCGCCGGACGCGTTCAACTCCCGCGGCCAGGACTGGGGGCTGCCGCCGTGGCGCCCGGACGCCTTGGCCGCCACGGGCTACGCCGTCTACCGCGATCTGCTGCGCGGGCTGCTGCGGCACGCGGGCGCGCTGCGCATCGACCATGTGATGGGCCTGTTCCGGCTGTGGTGGGTGCCGGAGGGGCGGGAGCCGACCGAGGGCTGTTACGTCCGCTACGACGCGGAGGCCATGCTCGGCGTGCTCGCGCTGGAGGCGCATCGCGCGGGGGCGGTGGTCATCGGCGAGGACCTGGGCACGGTGGAGCCGGGGGTGCGGGAGGCGCTGGCGGGGCGCGGGGTGCTGGGCACGTCGGTGCTGTGGTTCGAGCGGAACTACAACGGCGAGGACGGCGGGAACAGCGGGCGCGGCGAGGACGTCGGGATCGGCGGGGACAGCGCGACCGGCGAGGACGGCGGGGAGAGCGTCAGCGGGGCAAGCGGAGGCGGTGCGACGAGTACGCGGCCCCGGGACGCCGTGCCCGCCCGTGCCCGTCCGCTGAGGCCCGAGGAGTGGCGCGCGGACTGCCTGGCGACCGTCACCACCCACGATCTGCCGAGCACCGCCGCCCGACTCACCGGCGGCCATGTCGAGCTGCGGCACCGGCTCGGCCTGCTCACCCGCCCGTTCGCGCGCGAACGGGCCGAGGAGGCGGTGGAGCTCGCGGAGTGGCTGGGGCTGCTGGGGCGGCTGGGGATGCTGCCGGAGGGGCCGGGCGACGAGGAGGCGGCCGTGAAGGCCGTCCACCGCTTTCTGCTGCGCACCCCGGCGAAGCTGGTCGGGGTGTGGCTGCCGGACACGGTGGGGGACCGGCGCCCGCAGAACCTCCCCGGGACCTGGGACCAGTATCCGAACTGGCGGCTGCCCATCGCGGACGCGACCGGCCGCCCCGTATCGCTGGAGGATCTGGTGGCCTCGCCGCGGCTGCATGCCCTGATGGGCGAGGTGGCGCGGGTGGCACGGGGCGGGGGCGCGGCCGGTGCCCGGGGCAAGCCCACCCCGCGCACGCGGGGCGCGAGGGCGTCCGATACCGTGAGTCCGTGAGCAACAAGGTCAAAAAGAACGCCGTTCGCGCCGGTGCCGTCATCGCCGCGACGACGGCGATGCTGATGGTGTCGTCCCCCGCGTTCGCGCTCCGCGACGATGGTGACGACCCGGGTCCGGGCCTGAGCGTCGCGGAGACGCTGGGCCTCTATGTCGTCACTCCCATCGTGCTCTTCGTCGTGATCGCCGGTCTGGTGATGCTCGGCGACAAGACGCGCAAGCGCAGTGACTGACACGTACTGACACAAGGTGACACGAGCTGACACAAGCTGTCACTGAGGACGCCGTGACGAGGGCGCCCCCGGCTGGATGCCGGTGGGCGCCCTCGTTGCGTTTCCCCACGCCGTTGCGTTTCCCCGGCGCCGCTGCGTTTCCGCGCGTCTCTCCGTGCTCTGCCGTAGCTGCATGGGATTTCCCGGTGCGCACCCGGCCATTTATTTCCGCTTTAACCTACGGTGTCGTAACCTACGGAGCCGTAAGTCAAACTTACGGCGCCGTAGGTTTACCCTCGCACGACATCCCCAGGAGCCCACTGTGACCCTCGCCCCAACCAGCCGTCACGGTCAGGCCGTATGGAGCGACAGCCGCCTGCTGTTCGCGCTCGAAGAGGTCGTCGAGGTGGAGCTCAACCGGCATCTGAAGGCCGCCAAGGAGTGGATGCCGCACGAGTACGTGCCGTGGAGCGACGGCCGCAACTTCGACGGCGTGATGGGCGGCGAGGCGTGGGCGCCCGAGCAGTCCAAGGTCACCGACGTGGGCCGGATCGCGCTCGTGGTCAATCTGCTGACCGAGGACAACCTGCCCAGCTACCACCACGAGATCGCCACGCGCTTCGGCCGCGACGGCGCGTGGGGCACCTGGGTGCACCGGTGGACGGCGGAGGAGGGCCGGCACGGCATCGTCATGCGTGACTACCTGCTCACCACCCGCGCGGTCGACCCGGTCGAGCTGGAGCGGTTCCGGATGGCCCACATGGGCGAGGGGTTCGAATCCGACAACGGCCACAGCATGCTGCACTCCATCGCGTACGTGGCCTTCCAGGAGCTCGCCACCCGTATATCGCACCGCAACACCGGCCACCACTCCGGCGACCCGCTCTGTGACCGGATGCTGGCCCGTATCGCCACCGACGAGAACCTGCACATGGTCTTCTACCGGAATCTGCTGGCGAAGGCGTTTGAACTGGCGCCCGACCAGACCATGAGCGCCGTACGCGATGTGGTGGTCGGCTTCCGTATGCCGGGGCACGGTATGCCCGGGTTCGAGCGGGCCGCCGCGCAGATGGCCATCGGCGGCATCTACAACCTGCGCATCCACCACGACGACGTCCTCCAGCCCGTGCTGCGCTTCCTCAAGGTCCTGGAGATCTCCGGGCTCTCGGGCGAGGGGCTGAAGGCGCAGGAGGAGCTGGGTCTTTACATGGGCGGTCTGGACGCCCAGGCCACCAAGTTCGACGAGCGGCGCGAGGCGATGCTGGCCCGCCGCGCGGCCCGCATCGCCGCGCAGGTCTGAGGCACCGGACCAGACGCGAGGCACCGGACACGAGGGCGCCCCGGACCAACCCGGTCCGGGGCGCCCTCATCCGTGTATGTGTACCGTCAGCCCGCCGCAGCCGCCGCGTCCGCGGCCTGGGCCCTGAGCGCCCGCTCGACGCCCGCGCGGCACTCGGTGACCAGGCGGCGCAGCGCCGCGCTGGGCTCGGCGGAGGCCAGCCAGGCGTCGGTCGCGTCCAGCGTGGCCTGTGAGATCTGTACGGTCGGGTAGAGGCCGATCGCGATCTGCTGCGCCATCTCGTGGCTGCGGCTGTCCCAGACGCCCTTGACCGCCGCGAAGTACTTCTCGGCGTACGGGGCCAGCAGCTCGCGCTGGTCGGTCTGGATGAAGCCGCGGATCACCGACTCCTGCACCGCGTTCGGCAGCTTGTCGGACTCCACGATCGACGCCCACGCCTCGGCCTTCGCCTCCGGCGTCGGCCGGGCGGCGCGCGCGGTGGCCGCGTGGCGCTCGCCCGCCGAGGTGCGGTCCCGCTCCAGCTCGGCGTCGACCGAGGCCCCGTCGGACCGGCCGGTCGCGGCCAGCCGCTCCAGCAAGGCCCAGCGCAGCTCGGTGTCGACGGCCAGGCCCTCGATGGTCTCGGTGCCCGCCAGCAGCCCGGCCAGCAGGTCGAGCTGTGCGTCGGTGCGGGCGGTGTCGGCGAAGGCCCGCGCCCAGGCCAGCTGGTGGTCGCTGCCGGGGGCGGCGGCCCGCAGGTGGTCCACGGTGGCCTCGGTCCACCGCGCCAGGCCCGTCGGGCGCCAGTCGGGGGCCGCGTACAGGTCGAGGGCCAGCTTGGCCTGGCGCTGCAGCGACTGGACGACGCCGATGTCCGACTCCTTGGCGATACCGGACAGCACCAGGGAGAGGTAGTCGCGGGTGGCCAGTTCGCCGTCGCGGGTCATGTCCCAGGCGGAGGCCCAGCACAGGGCGCGCGGCAGGGACGCCTCGAAGTCGCCCAGATGCTCGGTGACCACGGCCAGGGAGTCGGGGTCCAGGCGCACCTTGGCGTACGACAGGTCGTCGTCGTTGAGCAGGATCACGGCCGGGCGCTTGAGGCCGGCCAGGGCGGCCACGGGGGTCAGCTCGCCGTCCACGTCGACCTCGATCCGCTCGCCGCGCACCAGCTTGCCGGTGGCGTCGATGTCGTACAGGCCGATCGCGATGCGGTGCGGGCGCAGCAAGGGCTCGCCCTTGGCGCCGGGCGGCAGGGCCGGGGCTTCCTGCCGGACGGCGAAGGAGGTGATGGTGCCGGAGGCGTCGGTTTCGATCTCCGGGCGCAGGATGTTGATCCCCGCGGTCTCCAGCCACGCCTTGGACCAGGTCTTCAGGTCCCGGCCGCTGGTCTCCTCGAGCGCGCCGAGCAGGTCGGACAGCCGGGTGTTCTTGTAGGCGTGGCGCTTGAAATACGCCTGTACGCCCTTGAAGAACTCCTCCTCGCCGACGTAGGCGACCAGCTGCTTGAGGACGGAGGCGCCCTTCGCGTAGGTGATGCCGTCGAAGTTGACCATGACGTCGTCGAGGTCGCGGATCTCGGCCATGATCGGGTGGGTGGACGGCAGCTGGTCCTGCCGGTAGGCCCAGGTCTTCATCGAGTTGGCGAAGGTGGTCCAGGCGTGCGGCCACCTGCTGCCGGGCGCGGACGCCTGGCAGGCGATGGAGGTGAAGGTGGCGAACGACTCGTTCAGCCACAGGTCGTTCCACCACTCCATGGTGACCAGGTCGCCGAACCACATATGGGCCAGCTCGTGGAGGATGGTCTCCGCCCGCGTCTCATAGGCCGCGTCCGTGACCTTGGAGCGGAAGACGTACTGGTCGCGGATGGTGACCGCGCCCGCGTTCTCCATCGCGCCCGCGTTGAACTCCGGTACGAACAGCTGGTCGTACTTGGCGAAGGGGTAGGCGTAGTCGAACTTCTCCTGGAACCAGTCGAAGCCCTGCCGGGTCACCTCGAAGATCGCGTCCGAGTCCAGGAACTCGGCGAGCGAGGGGCGGCAGTAGATGCCCAGCGGCACCGACCGCCCCTCGCCCTCCCAGCTGCTGTGCACGCTGTGGTACGGCCCGACGATCAGCGCGGTGATGTACGTCGAGATGCGCGGCGTCGGCTCGAAGCGCCAGACGTTGTCCTTGGGTTCGGGCGTCGGCGAGTTGGAGATCACCGTCCAGCCCTCGGGCGCCGTCACGGTGAACTGGAACGTGGCCTTCAGGTGCGGCTGCTCGAAGCTCGCGAACACCCGGCGCGCGTCCGGCACCTCGAACTGGGTGTAGAGGTATGCCTGCTGGTCGACCGGGTCCACAAAGCGGTGCAGGCCCTCGCCGGTGTTGGTGTACGCGCAGTCCGCGACGACCCGCAGCTCGTTGCGCCCCTGCTGGAGGCCGCCCAGCGCGATCCGGGAGTCCGCGAAGACGTCGGCCGGGTCCAGTTCGTATCCGTTGAGCACCACCTGGTGCACGGTGGGCGCGACCAGGTCGATGAAGGAGTCGCCCGCCTCGGCCGCGTCGAAGCGCACCGAGGTGACCGACCGGAACGTGCCGCCTTCCTGGGCGCCGGAGAGATCGAGCTCGATCTCGTACGAGTCGACGCTGAGCAGCCGCGCCCGCCGCTGCGCCTCTTCGCGGGTCAGGTTCGTTCCAGGCACCTGGGCATCTCCTTCGAATACGACGTTTCGGCCATCCTTCCACGCAAGGCCCATCCGCCGCCCGCGGTAATCGCCCGGCGCCGCGGGGCGCCTGTCAGGTGCCGGGAACGAGGCTGGTGCCGGGAACGCGGCTGCCCGGAGCCTCGGCTCGGCTGAGAGCTCGGCTGAGAGCTCAGCTGAGCTCGGCCGCCACCAGCTCCGCGATCTGGACGGCGTTGAGCGCAGCGCCCTTGCGGAGGTTGTCGTTGGACACGAAGAGCGCCAGCCCGTTGTCGACCGTCTCGTCCACGCGGATGCGGCCCACATAGCTGGGGTCGTTGCCCGCGGCCTGAAGCGGGGTGGGGATCTCGGAGACCTCGACGCCGGGGGCCTGCCCCAGCAGCTCGTAGGCGCGCTCCACGCTCAGCGGATTGGCGAAGCGGGCGTTGAGCTGCAGCGAGTGGCCGGTGAAGACGGGGACCCGGACGCAGGTGCCGGAGACCTTGAGCTCGGGGATCCCGAGGATCTTGCGGGACTCGTTGCGGAGCTTCTGCTCCTCGTCGGTTTCAAACCGGCCGTCGTCGACGAGATTGCCCGCGAAGGGCAGCACGTTGAAGGCGATGGGGCGCTTGTAGACGGCGGGCTCGGGGAACTCCACGGCGGCCCCGTCGTGGGTCAGCGCGGTCGCGCCGTCGATGGCCTTGCGGACCTGGCCGTCCAGCTCCTCCACACCGGACAGACCGGAGCCGGACACGGCCTGGTAGGTGGTGGCGACCAGGGCGGTCAGGCCCGCCTCCGCGTGCAGCGGGCGCAGCACCGGCATGGCGGCCATGGTGGTGCAGTTCGGGTTGGCGATGATGCCCTTGGGGCGGTGGGCCACGGCGTCCGGGTTGACCTCGGAGACCACCAGCGGCACCTCGGGGTCCATCCGCCAGGCGGAGGAGTTGTCGATCACCACGGCGCCGGCCGAGGCGACCTTGGACGCCAGCGCCCGGGAGGTGGCCCCGCCCGCGGAGAACAGCGCGATGTCCAGCCGGGAGTAGTCGGCGGTGGCCGCGTCCTCGACGGCGATCTCGGTGTCCCGCCAGGGGAGCATGCGCCCGGCGGAGCGGGCCGAGGCGAACAGGCGCAGCTCCTCGACCGGGAAGTCCCGCTCCTCGAGGATCTTCCGCATGACCCCGCCGACCTGGCCGGTGGCTCCGACGATTCCGATCCTCACGACGCGCTCCTTCACGATCTGTGCCTGCTGCTGGGCGCCTGGCCACGTTCTGTGCCTGCTGCTGGGTGCCTGGCGTGCCTCCCATCATGCGGGTGGCCCCGGCGACCTTGTCCAATCCATTGTCCGGTCCCCGGGACGGCCCCGCGCCGGGCGTACGCCGCGCGCACACCGCGCGCAACCCGTTTCGGAGTGCTGTCGGCGTTCCCAGGTCCGGTGAACTCCGGGTGAGCGGCGGGATTCCGGCTGCGGAGTGCGGGATGACCGTTTGCTATCGCCAAGATCCACGTGCGTATTTCGGCGTTGGGCGTTGCCGCATCGTTAACTCGCAGGCCATCCCCGCTGCCAACGATCCGGAGTGACAGGGCAGCCCGCTGCCCGACCGCTGCCGCGCATCCACTCGGGGAGATCCCGCATGTCCCGCATACGGTCCGCCACCCACGCCGCCCTCGACCGCCGCACCCTTCTCGTCGCCACCGCCTCCGCAGGTGCCGCAACGGGCCTCGGGCTCGCCTTCGGGCCCGGCAGCGGTTCGGCGACCGCCTCACAGCCGGCCCAGGTGCGCGCCGCCGCCCGCAGAGTCGTCACCGCCCCCGCGCTCCCCTCGAAGGCCGGGACGACGCTGGAGACCTTCTCCGCCCCGCGCGGCAGCGGCACCTACCGCAGGCTCGGCGACGGCCCGGCCTGGGCCCGTACCGTACGCACCGAGCTCGCCGGGGCCAAGGGCGGCCGGGAGGACCGGCGCACCACGCTCGCCTCCTTCGTACAGCTCACGGACATGCACCTCACCGATGTGCAGCACCCGCTGCGGTACGAGTTCCTGCGCGCCGGGCGCCCGGGCGCCTGGCGGCCCCACGAGGCGCTGACCGTGGTCGGCGCCGCGTCCCTCATCGAGCGGGTCAACGGGCTGCGCGGCGGGCCGGCCACCGGCTCCCCACTCTCCTTCGTCATGACCACCGGCGACAACACCGACAACAACGCGCGGATCGAGCTGGACTGGTTCCTGGGCGTGATGAACGGCGGCCGGATCACCCCCAACACGGGCGACCCGCGCCGCTACGAGGGCGTGCAGAACAGCGGGCTCAAGGCGTTCTGGCACCCGGAGAGCGCGGTGCGCGACACCGACAAGCAGGTCGGCTTCCCGCGTATCGACGGCTTCCTTACGGCCGCGCTGCGCACCGTCAACAGCCCCGGGCTGCGGCTGCCGTGGTACTCGACCATCGGCAACCACGACGACCTGTCCGGCGGTGTCTACTCCTTCGGCGGCTCCTACTTCGCGGACCTCGCCACCGGCAGCCGCAAGCTCCAGATCATCCCGGCCGCCGAGGCCGAGGAGCGCTTCAAGGACGAGCGCAAGGGCGGCGACCCCACGGGCAAGGTCATGAAGGAGCTGCTGCGCGCGCACGCGAAGGACATGCGCACCGTCACCCCCGACGAGCGCCGCGCGCCCTTCTCCCAGCGGGACTTCGTCGCGGCGCACCTCGACCCGGCCCACACCGGGCCCGGCCCGGTCGGCCACGGCTACACCAAGGCCAACCTCGACGAGGGCACCTGCTACTACTCGTTCCGGATATCCGACGGCCTCCTCGGCATCAGCCTGGACACCACCGACCCGGGCGGCCACTACACCGGGTCGCTGGGCACCGCCCAGCTGCGCTGGCTGGAGCGGACCCTGAAGGCCCACAAGGACGACCGGATCCTGGTCTTCAGCCACCACTACAGCCGCAGCATGGACAACCTGAACCGTGACCCGGCCCGCCCGCGCGAGGCCCGACACGGCGGCGACGAGGTCGTGGCGCTCTTCCAGCGCCACCCCCAGGTGCTGGCGTGGATCAACGGCCACAGCCACAAGAACGAGATCACCCCGCGTGGCACCTTCTGGGAGATCACCACCGCCTCGCATGTGGACTTCCCCCAGCTGGCCCGGGTGATCGAGGTCGTGGACAACCACGACGGCACGCTGTCGCTGTTCACCACCCTCGTCGAGTCGGCCGCGCCGCGCCGCACGGACTACGCCGATCTGTCCCAGACCGGCCTGGCCGCGCTCTACCGCGAGCTGTCCTACAACGCCCCGGGGCGCAGCCAGGCCCTGGCGGGCGACGCGGACGACCGCAACACCGAGCTGCTGCTGCGCAAGCGGTGACCCGTCTCATATAACCGGTCTCACCTGGGCCGGATCACGAGGTAGGGCGTGGGCTCGCGGTCGATCGACGCGATCAGCGCGGTGCGGACGACCGCGGCCTGCGTCTCCAGGCTCTCGCGGAGCTTCTTGGGCGTGACGCGCACGACCGTGATGCCCAGCCGCTCCATATGCTCGCCCGCGGGCGTGAAGCGGCCCAGTGGATCGTGCCCGCCGCCCTGGCGGGGGGTGCGCGCGTCGATCTCCAGCGCCACGGCCTGCAGCGGCCAGTACGCGTCCACCCCGGACAGCAGGGGGCCGCCGGGCAGCCGCAGCTCGACGTTCCACAGCGGCTCGGGCAGGGAGTATCCGCGCACCATGTCGTAGAGCTGGGCCTCGGCCATGGCCCGCCCCTCGGCCAGCAGCGCGTCGACGGCGTCGACGACATGCGGCCGGGACAGCAGCCGGGCCCGGCTCAGCTCCCGTACGACGGACGACGCCTCGCAGTGCCCCTGGCGTACGGCCTCGATGAGCAGCCGGCGTACGGCCGAGGCGTCGGACAGCTGGGCCACCGTGTCGGCCAGCGCGCGGGCGGCGGGGGCGGTCGGCAGACCGGTGATCTCCCGGGGACAGGGCAGGGCGGCGGCGCGGACGAAGCGCACATAGCCGGCCCCGCGCAGCCGCCGCGCACGCGGTACGAGCACATCGACACGGTCCAGGGCGCGCAGCGAGGGGACGGCGGAGAAGCGGTGCAGGGCCAGCGCCGCCAGTCCGGTGATCATCGCCTCGCCGTACGGACCGCCGCCCGCCCCGGGTGCCGGAACGGCGCCTTCCGGGTGGCCCGGGCGCTCCCGGCTCGCGGTGTACAGGAGCGCCGCGTGCAGCCGCTCCTCGCCGGTGGCGGGGCCGGGGTGGAGCAGATGGACGCCCGGCAGGATCCGCTGCCAGGGTCCGCCGGGGCGGCAGCGCTCGGCGGCCTCGGCCGCCGTCACGCCGTGCTCACGGAGTTGACGACTCGTCAAAACGCTGCGGCCGCCGTCCGGGAGGTGGTGCAGCGGGCGGGGCGAGAGCGGGGTGTCGGAGTTCATGACCCCGCCATTCCCGGGCCCGCCCGGCCCGCTAACCGCTGTTACACGCTCGTCGACAAATACGGACAACCCCGTCCTAAAGTACGGACGTTCGATTGCCGAAAACAGCTGATCTGCCGATAAAGCCCCGTCAAACGGCCGAGCGGGCGTCGCACTCCTGTCCGCGCAGCGCCCGCGCGAGATCGTCGCGCGCCTCCAGGACCAGTCGGCGCAGCGCCGGCGCCGCGTTCGGATGGCGGGTCAGCCAGGCGTCGGCCGCCTCCAGGGTCGTGGGGTCGCCCTGCGCGGGGAACAGGCCGCGGACGATCGACATGGCGATCTCGATCGACCGCTCCCGCCACACCCGCTCGATCACGGCGAAGTACCGGTCCTGGTACGGCGCGAGCAGGTCCGCCTGCGAGGGCTGCGCGAAGCCCGCGATGGTGGCCTCCACCAGAGCGTTGGACAGCGCGTCGGACTCCACGACCGCCGCCCATGCCTCCGCCTTGACCGCGGCCGACGGCCGGGCGGTCAGGCAGCGGACCTGGTGGCGCTTGCCGGAGGCGGTGTCGTCGCGGCCCAGCTCCGCCGCGATCAGCGACTCGTCGGCCGCGCCCTGGGCGGTCAGCGAGGCGAGGAACGTCCAGCGCAGCTCCTGGTCGACATCCAGCCCGTCGATCCGGGCCGTGCCGTCCAGCAGCCCGAGCAGCAGCCGCTGGTCCAGGTCGGTGGCGGCGGTCTGGGCGAAGAACCGCGCCCAGGCCAGCTGGTGGCCGCTGCCCGGCGCGGCCAGCCGCAGCTCGCGCAGCGCGCCCTCGGCGACCCGCAGGCCGCCCTCCTCGCGCCAGTCGGGCGCCGCGTAGTGCTGGAGCGCCGACTGGGCCCACGCCTGGACCATCTGGAGCACGCCGATATCGGTCTCCGCCCCGCCGAAGCGCTCCACCAGGTCCAGGAAGTCGCGGGCGGGCATCAGCGCGTCCCGCGTCAGATTCCACAGGGCGGACCAGCACAGCGCCCGCGCGAGGGGGTCGGTCAGCTCGCCCAGGTGGGCGCGCAGGGTGTCCAGCGAGGCCTCGTCGAAGCGGACCTTGCAGTAGGTGAGGTCGTCGTCGTTGACCAGGATCAGCTCGGGCCGCTCGGCCCCGGTCAGCTCGGCCACCACCGTACGGGGGCCGTCCACGTCGACCTCGGCCCGCGCGTAGCGCACCAGCGCGCCGGTCCCGTCCGCCGCCGCGCCGGCCCGCCGGTAAAGGCCGACGGCGACCCGGTGCGGCCGCAGCGTCGGATGCTCGGCGGAGGCGGCCTCCTGGACGATCGACAGCTCGGTGATATGGCCGGCCGCGTCATAGGTGGCCTGGGGGGTGAGCACATTGACCCCGGCCGTCTCCAGCCAGGCCCGGGACCAGGCGGCCATGTCCCGGCCGGAGGTCTCGGTCAGCACCGACAGCAGATCGGTCAGGCGCGTATTGCCGTACGCATGGCGCTTGAAGTAGCGGCGCGCGCCCTCCAGGAAGGCGTCCCGCCCGGCGTAGGCCACCAGCTGCTTGAGGACGGAGGCGCCCTTGGCGTAGGTGATCCCGTCGAAGTTGAGCTTGGCGTCCTCCAGGTCGCGGATATCGGCCGTGACCGGGTGGGTGGACGGCAACTGGTCGGCGCGGTACGCCCAGGCCTTGCGGCGGTTGGCGAAGGTGATCCAGCCGTCGGTGAAGCGGGTCGACTCGACGAGCGAGAAGGCGCCCATGAAGTCCGCGAAGGACTCCTTGAGCCACAGGTCGTCCCACCACTCCATGGTGACCAGGTCGCCGAACCACATATGGGCCATCTCGTGGAGGATCACATTGGCCCGGTGCTCGTACGAGGCCTGGGTGACCTTGCCGCGGAAGACGAACTCCTCACGGAAGGTCACACAGCCCGGGTTCTCCATCGCGCCGAGGTTGTACTCGGGCACGAACGCCTGGTCGTACTTCCCGAACGGGTACGGGTAGTCGAAGTGGTCGTGGAAGAAGTCCAGGCCCTGCTTGGTGACGGTGAAGATGTCGTCCGCGTCGAAGTGCTTGGCGAGCGAGGCGCGGCACAGCGCCCCCAGCGGGATCTCCAGGGCCGAGCCGTCCGGCAGGGCGCGGCTGTAGTGGTCCCGTACATAGTGGTACGGGCCGGCCACGACCGCCGTGATGTACGTCGAGATCGGCTCGGTCGGCGCGAAGTGGGTGGTGGCGAACCCGTCACCCGCTCCCCACGGCTCGAGCGCCGCCACCGCGCCGTTGCTGAGCACCGTCCAGTCCTGCGGGGCGGTCACCGAGAAGGTGAAGCGGGCCTTGAGGTCGGGCTGCTCGAAGTTCGCGAAGACGCGGCGGGAGTCGGCCGGCTCGTACTGCGTGTACAGATAGACCTGGCCGTCCTCGGGGTCCACAAAGCGGTGCAGCCCCTCACCGGTCCTGCTGTAGGCGCACTGCGCCTCCACCACCAGCTCGTTCTCCGCGGCGAGGGAGTCGAGGGCGATCCGCGCGCCGTCGAAGACGGCCTTCGGGTCGAGCTCCCGTCCGTTCAGCCGCACGGCGGTGACCCGCGGCGCGATCAGATCGGCGAAGGACGCCGCCCCCGGCTCGGCGCAGCGGAAGCGCAGCGTGGTCGTCGAGCGGAAGGTGCGCGGACCCTGACCCGCGTGCTCCCCGACCGCGGACCGCAGGTCGAGCGCCACGTCGTACGCGTCCACGGTCAGCAGCTGCGCGCGCTCTCGGGCTTCGTCACGGGTCAGGTTCTCGCCGGGCAAGACGCGGCTCCCTCGTCATCGTCTCGAATATCGGACACTCGAACACGCGAAATCATGTCACGCGGCACTGACAACGGGAATCGGGGAATGGCCGCCACGCCCGGCCGTGTTTCCCGGAACACCTATCGCTTTCCCATAGCTGTCCGTTCGAGGAGAGATCGTGACCGAAACTGCCAAGACTCCTGCCGACTTCTGGTTCGACCCGCTGTGCCCGTGGGCCTGGATGACCTCCCGCTGGATGCTGGAGGTGGAGAAGGTCCGCCCGGTCGAGGTGCGCTGGCATGTGATGAGTCTGGCCGTGCTCAACGAGCCCCGGGTCGACGAACTGCCCGAGGAGTACCGCGAGCTGATGAAGACCGCCTGGGGTCCGGTCCGGGTCTGCATCGCCGCCGCGCAGAAGCACGGCAGCGACGTCCTCGGCCCGCTCTACACCGCCCTCGGCACCCGCTTCCACAACCAGGGGCTGGAGAAGAACCGCGAGACGATCGTCGCCGCCCTCGAGGAAGCCGGCCTGCCCGCCGAGCTCGCGGACGCCGCCGACTCCGACGAGTACGACACCGAGCTGCGCGCCTCCCACAAGGAGGGCATCGACCTGGTCGGCCAGGACGTGGGCACCCCGGTCATCGCGGTCCCCGGCCCCGACGGCGAGCAGATCGCCTTCTTCGGCCCGGTCGTGACCCCCGCGCCCAAGGGCGAGGCCGCCGCCCAGCTGTGGGACGGCACGCTGATGGTCGCCTCGATCCCCGGCTTCTACGAGATCAAGCGCACCCGCACGGTGGGCCCGATCTTCGACTGAGGCACACCTGAGGCACACCTGAGGCACACCTGAAGTACGTACGACGGACAGGTGAAGGCCCCCGCGCGACACGGTCGCGCGG